>JBCCLX010000148.1:0-9262 GCA_039026635.1 Pseudomonadota bacterium | reverse complement strand
TCTGGCGAGCAGTACCTCGCCTACACGATCGGCAACGACAACTCTGTGAATGTGTTCATTCGCACACCACAGGGGCTCGACGTGCAGACGCTCCCGGATGTCGAGGCGAAGGGGGACGGTTCCGATTTCCTGTCGATCCTGGTGGAGGGCTCGGATGCGTCGCTCGAGCTGAACGGGACCTTCCTTTTCAAGGTGCAGGGCAACCAGCCGATGTCGCCCAATATCGGGATCCTGGTCTCAGGCGCGACCCATGCGGGCTTCACCAATCTGAGACTGACGCCGGCCAACTAGGCCGGCGCGCGATGAGCGATCGGCCGGATCGCCCACCGCTCCAGTCGATCAGAAGGCAGCCGGTCGCATCGGCAGGCCTGCCATCTGCCAGGCCTTCAGCCCTCCCCGGTACCAGTAGACGTTGGTGAAACCGGCGGCGACCGTGCGCAGCGTGGCGTTGTAACCGAGCCAGCACATAGGGTCCGAGCAGAACACCACCACCGGCACGCCCGTATCGCCCTTGGTGATCTGCTCAAGCCAGATCGCAGCCTGCTGCTGTGTACGGTCTTGGAAGGAGCCGCCCGACGCCAGTGCCGGCGCCGAATACGCGCCCGGAAGCGTGTAGTCCCCGCCGAGCACATCGATCAGGACGACCTCCGTACCGCTCTCCAGAGCCGAGACCAGAACGGCCGTTGTTACGAGTTGCGCCCCAGGGATGGCCGTCGGCGTCGGGGCATGGAACTGGGTCTCCCGCAGCGTATCCTGGGGCGGCACCCCGAAGTCGCGCGTCTCGAAGGCTGTGACCCAAGGGTCGACCTTCGTCTTGGGCCCCGTCACATCGTCGACCCGATCATCAGGCTCGGGCGGGGTGACGACATCGTCTTCGACAACCGTCGTCGAACCGCCCTCGTCGCTGACAACGCTGGGCGTGTCGTCCTCTGGTGGCGGCGGCGGAGGCGGTGGCGGCAGGACATCGTCGCCGGTGGATGTGGTCTGGGTATCATCCGCTGGCGGCGGTGGAGGCGGCGGCGGCGGCAGATCGCCCTCTATCGGCTTCTCCGGCAAACCGTCGTCCCGCGCTACGGGCACGATCTCGTCGCCAGGCACCGGCGGCGGGTTTACCGGAATGTCCGAGACCGGCTCATCGGTTGGGTTGTCGAACGAACCCTGATCGAAGCCATCCTCGAAACCGGCGCTGGCCTGATCCGACGCGGTCTCGTCCGAGGCGGGCGTGTCGACATTCGCGTCCTCGAAACTGCCCTCCTCGAAGCTTCCCTCGCTAAAACTGTCCTCAGCAAAGCTCCCATCATCGGCAATCTCCGCCTCCGGGCTTGCTTCCTCGAAGCTCCCTTCTTCGAAACTGTCCTCCTGAAAGCTGCTGTCGTCAACAGTGCCCTCGCTGGCGTTCTGTGCCAGGGCTGTTCCCGATAGAAGCAGGACGGTGAGGCTCAGCTTCCAAGCATTCTGCATCATGGTGCGACCTCGACGGCGTCAGTTACTCTGGATCGTCTGGCCGATCCAATTGAAGTAGTTGGAAACACGCGTGTACACGCCATAGAGCGAGGGCAAACCGCAGGCCGGGCCGCCCGCCAGCGGCGGTTTGCCCCAGCTGACAATGCCTACCTGGATCCAGCCGCCGTCCTCGCGCTGCATCATCAGCGGCCCGCCCGAGTCACCATGGCACGACGAACGCTCGCCCGAGGCCACACCCGCGCAGATCATATTGTCGGTGAGGGCATTGCCGATTCCAGGGGCGAGGATCTGGAACGCCTGTTCGAGCGTTGTCTCGGGGATCTCGTTGATCTCGCCGATCGAGAGCAGGAAGGTGGCGATATCGCGTTTGGTTTGCTCTGCCATCCCGGCATTACAGGTCTCGTTCGGCACCACATCGATGTCGGTCTCCATCAGGACGCCGGGCACCTCCCCGGTTTCCATCAGCCCCCAGCCGATCGAGACCGCAGGCCCCGGCTGGAGCTGTGTGCCGTCCTTCAGGACCGGGATCGCGCCCACAGGACCGGAGCTGGCGGTGACGGGATCTGCGAGTTTCAAGAGAGCGATATCATGGTCGATGCGCACAGGATTGTAGTCCGGATGCGGGATGACCGCCGCCACTTTGCGAACGTCACCCTCCCAGAGCGCCACGTTCCCGGACCGCACCATGATCGCGTCGGGCGCCTCGACATTGCCTTCGAAATCCTGGACGCAATGGGCGGCCGTGAGCACCCACTGTCGGGCGATGAGCGAGCCGCCGCAGAACTGTGAGAGCACGCGACTGTCCACGTCGTCGCCCATCTTCTCGGCGCCATGCAGGCTCACTTGCCAGGGCCATGACCCGTCTTCGGCCGGGCGACCGCCATAGATCCGGGTCGACCCGCCATCTTCGACGAGCGTGCCTGCTTTCTTCGCCTCATAGACATAGGACATCACGCTGCCTGCTCCGATCGGCTTGAGTACGCCGGAGAGCGCGCTCTCAGCCTGTGCCTCTGCGGCGACCCCGCTCGTCAGCGCCCCTAGGATGCCGAGCCATTTCCATGCCTGGGTCATGATGTGTCCTCCTATTGTCCGACGTCTCTGCCTGCCTGCGCCAGCGCCTCACGCCGGGGCAGCACGTACCAGCTGAACTTCTCGACCCAGATCCGCGCGATCCCGATCGCTCCAAAGCTCCCGCGCGTGGCATCCTGGCTGCCAAGTGCCTGCAGCAAGCCCTCGGCTTGCGCCACGCCCGCTGATCGCGTGCTGGCTGCCGCTTCGCCACAGGTATCGATCAGGCCCTGCAGATTGAGCGGCTCGCTGTTCGCATTCGCTTCAGTCACGATGAAGAACAGGCGCTCAACCCCGGCCTTACTCTGCATGCCACTTTCGGTCGGGCAATCGGCACAGAAGTTCATGCTGTCACCGATGATTGCCGGCAGGGCTACGCCTTCCACCCGCTTATGCACCGCCGAGGCGCAGAATTGGCTGTCGATATAGACCCGGTTCACATCCCGCGCAGGGCCCTGGACGACCCCTCGGGCGCCGAAGGCAACCTCGTCGCATTGCTTGAGCCCCTGCCCTTCTGGCAGCCCCCCCGTGGCGACGCCGTACTGCCGCGCCAGGGCGCATTCCTCCAGCACGCCGTTGAGATCAACAGGCGTTGCAACGGTCAACTGCCCAGGATCCGCAGAGAGCCGCTCAACTTGAATCTCGACGGGGCTGGGAAAGAGGAGCGAGGGGGCGCCGGCTACGGTCGTCAGCGTTCTCGCCAGTTCCTCCGCCTTCGCGATCCGCAGCAGGTAAGGGTCGAGCGGACCCTCCTCAGGCGCCCAGCGCAGCCCGATCGGGCTCTGCCCAATCGTGAGCCTTTCGCCGAACCATAGGGCGCCGTCGAGCGCACCTGAGAGGATCATGCCCGCGCCATCAAGCTCGATCCTGGTCCCATAGGTCGCATTCGCCCGCACAACCGCCTCGGCAAGCGCGGCGGCCAGCGGGTGATCGGGCGCGAGGATCCTCCCGGTCGACAGATCCGACGGGGGCGCGATGCGGAGCACAGTGTCCAATGGCCGCGAGACGATCCGCGCAAAGCGCGCGGCCTCCGGCAAGGCGCCGATCCGAGCACAAGGTGCGTCCACCGTCGCCAAACAATCGGCACCGACCATAACGAGACGCGCATCGAGGGCCGAGGTGCGCTCCAACTGTGCGTAGGCCAAGACAGCGTCCGCCGGCGCGGCCGCATCCGTCACGAGGCTGACGACGGTGTTGTCGATCAGGCCCTGCAGCTTGCCCGCACTGATCCGTCCGCCCGCGACCGGAAATTGGCGCACGCCCACCACATCCCCGCCGCCGAAGACAGGCGCATCCAGCAGCGTCCCCTCGGCCAGCGGCGTCTGCAAGCGCGCCGCGCCCGGGATCACCCCCTCGTTCAGATCGGAGAGCACCGCCTGGAAGAGCTGGCGGTAGGTGAGCGCGCCTTCGGACTGCAACCGCGCGGCCAGGCGTGAGGTGAAGAGCCCGTACCAGCTGTCGTCCGAGGCCTCATCGATCTGGATCTCGCGGGCGAGTTCGGAGGATTGCGCGGCGTAGAAGGCAAGATAGCCGCCGGGCAGATCCTCCCCGCCCGGCCCTTCGACCGCCGGTGTTGCCGCCGTCTCCGGCAAAGCCGTCTGTGCCACGCCGAGGACGGCGGGGTCGACAAACCGGCTCGCAACGCGCGGGGAGCCGGCCCGCAGCCCCGAGCCCGAGTGGCAGCTGTCGAGCACGAACCATACATCGGCCCCCCGCGCGCGCATCGCGGCGATCCGCTGTCCGATCTCCTCATCGACGATGGCATTGGGGATCACGGCAGTGCCGGGTGCGGCCCGCGCCGTATCGGACGGCAGAAAGACCTCGTCCATCCCATCGGTCTCGTCACCGCCCCGATCGGCTTGCTGAGTGCCGTGGCCGGAAAAATGGATGTAGACGAAATCCCCGTCGATGACGGTTTCCGCCAGCCCATCCATCGCGTTCAAAATCGCGTCGCGGGTCGGGATCTCGGCGCCTTCGACCCCATCGGCAAGGACGCGGATCGTGAAGTCGCCCCGCTCGTTCAGGACATCGCGCAGGAGACGGACGTCGTTTGCCGGGCCGCGCAGATCCGAAAGCCCGATGCTCTCATCGTAATCGGAGACGCCCACAAGAAGGGCATAAGCAGATGCATGCACTGGGACAGACCACCCCAGCCATACCGCAAGCACCATGACAGCCAACGCACTGAAACTGGCCATACTCGCTTCCCAACACCCCGCCTCGGACCTTAGGCAAACTTGCCTCTAAGTCCAGTTTCCTATTCACTCATCTTGTCGCGTTTTGAGGGCCGAGATGGGCACCGCCATGCGTTTTCGACGGCTCGTCTCGATCCTGCTGTCAGGGCCTCCTGGCGCCGCTTCCGCCGAGGCTGTCCGGACGGGGGGGCCATCCCGGCCGGTCGGATTTGCAAGGGCCATGCGGGTCTGCCTCTTTGTCAGCCTGCTGCTCGTACCGTTCACTGCAACGGCCGACATGGGCAAAGCCGTCGCTGCCTATAACGCGGACAACCTCGAAGACGCCGCTCTGCACGCCCGCGCCGCGCTGGAGACGGCGTTGTCCCCCGAGCAGCGGCTGCATGCACGCGAGATTCTGGCCCTCTCCGAGTACCATACGGGACGGCTGGATTTTGCCTTGCGCGATGAGCTGCAAGCGCTGGATGCCGCACTCGCCGATGCCTATGGCGACGATGCGCTGGAGCGGATCAGCGTGCTCTACGCGCTGAGCGGGGTGCAATACGATTTGGGCCTCACCGAAGACTCGATCCAGACCGACATCCTCCTCGTCCGCATCTCCAAGGGTCATAGCGGGACCGTCGAGGATTTCATCTGGACGCTGAGAAACCTGGCGATCACCTTCGAGAACGCCGGCAAGACGAAAGCGACGCTGCTCTACTCCGCTCTTTTCGAGTTCTGGGCGATTGATCTTCTCGGCCCGACAGCGCCAATCTCCCTCGAAGCCACGGCGATGACATCGCGCGCCTTGCTCGCCGATGGGCAGGCCCCGCGCGCCTTCCAACGCTTCTTCACTCAAAACCGAGAGATCTGGGATGCCTTCGCCGCAAGCGGCGATGAGGAAAACCACCTCATGACACTCTGGTTCCAGGAGCTGGATGCCGTCGAGATCGATGACCAAGAGCAGTACTTCGCGGCGATCCAGGCTGAAATGGACCGGATCGCGCAGCAAGACGCGATCCATGATGAGATCGCGCTTTTGCTCGAGGCCGGTCAGTTCAATGTGAACGCCCCAGAGTACGTCGCCGCCCTCGACCGGATGCGCGACTACCTCGACATCGCCAACATCGACGATCCGATGGTCGCCGCCTATGCCAGCATGGTTCTCAGGGCCGAGATCGGGCGTGGCGATTTCGTGCGGGGTCGCCCCTATCTGATGGCGGCGCTGTCCTATCCGCCAGAGTATGCCGCGGTGCTCGAGATCTCGCTGACGACCATTGCCGCGACACTGGCGCTGAAAGGAGGCAGCGAGGATGATCTCCTGGCGGCCCTGATCGCCAAGAGCTTTGAGATCAACGCGATCCTGCCGGTCGACCATCCGGAGATGCTGTTCGATCTCAAGCGCGCCCTTGGCCAGCTCCACGATCGCGCGGGCGATAAGGAAGGCGCGCTCAAGGCCTACGAGGACGCGCTGGCCTTTGCTGCCCGGACTGAAGGATCCGAGTTCAGCGCGTTTCGATCCACCCTGTCGGATGCCGGCGCCGTCGCGGCGGAACTCGGTCGTCATGAGGTAGCGCAGGCCCTCCATAGGCAGCTGCTCAAAGCATCACGCTTGGCAAATGACGAGGCTGATATCCTCTCGGCGCTCGGGTCTCTGTCGCTGACGGCGATCGCCATGGGTGAGCCCCAAAAGGCGCAGGAGCACGCCCGCCAGATGCTCGCCCTGGCAGAGGCCAGCGTGCCGAAGAACAGCCGGGGCATCACGGCAGCCCGCGTGCGGCTCGCCCTCGGGATGATTGCCGCAAGCGAGGAGGTGACGCCCGAGCTGATCGACTTGCTCGCCACAATCGCCAGCGAACCACCGCCCCCGGGCGGCCTGAGCCCGGTCGACACGGATTTCCTGATCCTCGTTGCCACGCGCCTGGAGGTGGCGCCGGCGCGCTTTCGCGATGACCCCGTGTTCTCCCGTCTCGCGCCGGACGCCATGGCGCAGATCGTCTCGCTCCTCGGCGAACTGGCCGTGGATGCGGGGGACTATGCGACGGCTGGCGATTGGGCCGCTCTGGGCTTGAGCCTGGCCGTGCCCGCCTCGGAGGAGTTCTTTCGCCTCAAGGAAATCGAAGGCCGCGTGGCGCTCGCCGATGCCCGGCCGGTCGATGCACTGCTGGCCTTCCGCACGATCTCGGATGTTCGGGTCCAGCCGGAGGCGCGGCAGCGGCAAGGCGCGCTCGACCATCTGCCCTACCATATCTCCGCCGCCATGGCGCTGGCCGCCGATCCCGCGGCGGGGGCGGATCTGCGCTTTGAGAACGAGGCCTTTCTGATGGCGCAGCTGGCAAGCGCGACGAGTGCAGGAGGTGCGCTCAACGCAGCCATGGCGCGGCGCCAGGCCGGCGGGGATGTCGCCCGCTTGCTGCGGGAGCGGGCCGGCATCGCGCGCGAGATCGGGACTTTGGAGGCTGCCATCGCCCGGGCGCGCTACAGCGGCCTCTCAGCCGATGAGATTCTGGGCCGAGCCGGGGCTCTGCGTGCCCGTCACCAGGCATTGAGCGCCAAGATCGCCGAGGAAGCCCCCGATCTCGCGTCGATGGCGGCCTTCAATCCGCTCAGTCTCTTGGAGGTCGCCGGTCGACTGCGCGACGATGAGGCGCTGCTTCTCTACATCACCAGCGATGTCTCCGGCCCGGATGGCAAACCCGCCTCCTTCGTGCTGGGCGTGAGCAGCGAGAACGTCATGGTCGCGGAGATGCCAAGCCGCAGCGATGTCGGCGCTCTGGCCAGCGCCCTGCGATGCTCTGCAGCCTTGACCGACCCCAATTGTGCAGGCGCGGCAGAGGGCACGCGCGGGACCTTCCAGATGCCCGGTGCCGCGCCCGCTGCCGGGCCGCAATTCGACACCGGTCTCGCGCATCGCGCCTATGATCGGCTGATCGCGCCTGTCGCCGCGCTCATCGCTGAGAAAGAGCGGCTGATCATCGTGCCCGACCAGACCCTGGTCTCCCTGCCCTTCCACCTTCTGCTGGCAGCACCGCATCCCGCAGGCCAGCCCCTGCGCAAGGCGGACTGGCTCATCCGTGCCCATAGCATCGAGATCGCGCCCACAGTCGCAGGCTTTGTGGCCCTGCGCGACCGGGGATCGCGCCGCGAGGGTGCGAGCCGCTTTCTCGGGATCGGCGACCCGCTGATCGGCGCGCAGCGCGATGGGCCGCTGCCCGTTGATTGCGGCACGAGCGCGCCGGGTCCGCTGGTTCTGGCGTCCGCAGTGCCGGACGCGTTGCAGCGGAGTGCGGGGGCGGAGCGGCTGCAGATGATCGCCGAGCTCACTGCCCTGCCCGACGCGCGCTGCGAGCTCGAGGAGATCGCAGACCGTTTCACAGACGCGACCCTCCTGATCCAGGACGCCGCCTCCGAGACCGCCGTGAAGGCCCTGAGCGAGAGCGGTGCCCTGCGGGACTATGCGGTGGTGAGCTTCGCCACCCATGGCCTCGTGGCGGGCGAGATCGGGGTGAACGACTCGGGCCTTGTGCTGACCCCGCCCTCGGTGCCGACCGCGCGGGATGACGGGCTTCTGACCACAGCCGAGATCGCCGAGCTCGACCTCGATGCCGACTTCGTCATCCTATCGGCCTGCAACACGGCGTCGGGGGACAGTCTCGGCGATGAGGGCCTGTCCGGTATGGCGAGCGCGTTCTTCCTGGCCGGCGCGCGCAGCATCTTGGCATCCCACTGGCCCGTCTATTCCGATGCTGCCGTGGAGCTGACGACAAAGAGCTTTGCCCTCCTCGACGAGGTGCCCGGGCTTTCCAGAGCCGATGCCATCCGCCGCGCGATGCTGACGATCCTGGATGACCCTTCGGCCTCCCCCCGCCGGCAACACCCGAGCTATTGGGGCCCGTTCATGGTCGTCGGGGACGGGCTCGGCCGCTGAGGCAGCGCCGCGCGTGGCTGGATTGGCTGCGCGGCACGACGACCCGATCGCCGCCTCGTATCCGTGATCATAAGGCGATCGAGGGATAGACGGTGCGAGGGCCGCCCGCGCTGCTGCAGAGCAGCCTCAAACCGCGCAGTCTACGCGACGGTCTCTGATCGATCCGCCCGGCCCGCGATGCTCTCAAGACGTCGCGTCCAGAGCGCGGCGGCAAGACCGGCGAGCGATGCCCCCAGCATCAGAGTGAGGAGAGTTTCGGGGGTGCTGTTCTGCGTGAGGATAATGCCGGCAAGCGAGGTGAGGGCTGCACCGCTACCAACAGTGAGCGCCCCGCTCAGCCCCGCGGCGGTGCCCGCCAGGCGGGGCATGGCGGACATCGCCGCCGCATTACTGCTCGGCATTGTGATGCCATTACCCAGCCCGACGAAAACGGTGGCACCGAAGAACGACAGCGGGCTCACGATGCCGATAAGGGCGAGCCCGAGACCCAAGGAAAGCCCTGTGCAGGCCATGATCCGACCGGCGAGCATCATTGTGGAAAGGCGGTAGCGCGGCGCCAACCGGCTGGCGAGGAAGCTTCCGGTTAGAAAACCCAGCGTGATGCTGCCGATGTAGAAGCCGAGCACCGCGG
>JBCCLX010000147.1:0-9278 GCA_039026635.1 Pseudomonadota bacterium | reverse complement strand
CCCTCCGGGCCTACCACAATCCCTATTTGTCAGGCGCTTGCAGCCTGGATAGGACGCTTTTAGAAGTCGAAGTGTTCTGCAAACACTCAACCGCCGCTTCGGTGGATCGGCCCCTGTCATAGGCCTGTGAATACGTCATCACCTGCTTCAGATCGCGATCGCCAAGCCGGCTCATCACCTCATGAGGCGTGCAGCCCGCCTCGACCAGTCTACGCCCCCTGCTCGTCAGCGTCGCCGAGGCCCGCCTGGCGCGTTCAGACGTAGAGTGAGCCCATGAGACTATTGGCGCTGCGGGGCAATCCATGCGCTGTTTCGAGGAACGTCATGTGCGGCGGTGACAGCGCAGTGGTGAGCCGTGTTGAGCGCCGGCGCGGAGCCCGCAAGAGGCTCAAGCGACGGTGCGGCTGAGAAACTCCTTCGGTGGCAGGTAGCCGAGCGCTGAGTGGGGCGCAGGGTGTTGTAGTAATGGCGCAAGGCCGCGATCTCCTCGTGGGCACGGCGGAGCGATCGGAACCGGTGCAGGTTTAGGCAATCGTCGCGGAGCTTGCCGTTCAGGCTCTCCACAAAGGCGTTTTGGACCGGTGTCCCGGGCTCGATGAACCGCAACCGCACGCCGGTGCGCACCGACCAGACGAACATCGCCCGGCTCGTGCCCTCTGGTCCGTCGCCACCGATGCTCGAACCGGTGGCGCACGGCGCAGCTCACTCGTCGGCTCGCTCAAGACCGAGATCATCCACCGCGCCCCCTTCCGCTCACGCCGTACAGCGGAGGCCGCGCTCTTTGAGGACATCGCGATCTTCTACAACCGACAGCGCCGCCACTCCCGCATCGGCTACCGGACCCCAGAACAGGCCAGGATCGCCATGACCCGCGCCAAAGCAGCATCGTGATCAACTGCCCAAACCAGTCGCAAGGGCCAAGCTCACTACGAGAAGAGTGCCATGCCAGGGCCCCTGGCCGCGGGCGCGGGAGACCGGATCTGCGGCGTCATCGCGGTTGGGGCGCGCGACGGCGTCTTGACCTATGAAGCGATCCGGCGGACCAGGCCGCCGCGCTGATCGCCCAAGATCGTGATCCCGCAGAACAAACCCTCAATTCCGATCGCGGGCGCCGCCCACGTCGGCTCCGAGCGCGAGAGCCACGCGGCCGAGATTGCAGCCCACGGGCGGATGGCCAGGCAGAAGCACGATACCTACGGCAAGCGATAGCCTGCGCAGACCGCCGTCTTTCGCCTGAAGCGCATTGGCGTCGACCGCCTCCCGGCAAGAAAATTCGGAGCGCAGCGCTGCGCGGCGAAGCGTCGTACAGGATCTCCGCTGAGAGCAAGGCCATCCGCTCTGCCGAGGCCGTCACAGTCCGAGCCGGCTGACACAACAGTGTGCGCGGACGTCCGCAAGGAGTACCGCACGACCGCCAACACGGCGCTTGCGAAGCGTGGTGTTCTCACAACTCTCGGAAACATCGGCGGCGCCTTCGTGACCGTCTGGCTGGGCGAGCCGCTGAAGAATGCGCTTGCCGACAACTTCTCGGAGACGGTCGACGGGCTGAACGGCGCGATCATCGATGACGCCGACAGGCTGCAGCGCGCGACCAAGGCGCTCGATGCCGTCTACGACTGCCGACGTACCTTAGCATCCGAGGTGAACGAAGAGTATCTCAGCCGCCAGATCTCGCGCAGCGACGCGCAGACGCGCCTCGATGAGCTGCGCGCGCTGACCGAGGATGACCTCGAACTCGCTCGCCGCGTGCTCTCCGACGTGGGCGAACGGAACGCGGAGTTCCAGGTGGCCGTGCGCGAGGTGCGGCGCACGGCCCGCACGCCGGCTCAGCGCAAAAAGGTCGAGGAGACCGAGCTCGCGCTCCAGACCAACCAGAACGCCTTCGAGGACAGCTCGGCGCAGGTCGAGGAGATCGAGGTTGCCTCAGCGGGAGAGGATTTCGAGCTCGCCATCGGCAAGAACCAGATCCTGATCGCGGGTCGGCTCTGAGTGCTGCGGCCCGGCCTGCCGGGCGCGTTGGTGCATTTTTTTAAGGAGGCGCGAGGATGCGTCGTCTGATTGTCCTGATCCTGTCGATATTGGTCGCGACCGAGGTTGCTGCGGAAGACGACCGACAGGCCTTCATGCTCGACCTCGAAGCCCATGTAGCCCCAATTCAGCGCCTGGCGGTGCACGAGGAGCGGGGCTTCGTCGTCACCGGCTCGAGCGACCGTAGCCTCCGGTTTTGGAGCCTCGACGACGGCGAGGCCTGGGCCGTTCGCCACCCGCCTCACGGGCCAGACCGGGCGGGTCAGATTACGTCGGTGGCCGCGCTTCCCTCTGGCCTTGCGGTCTTTGCTGCGCGCTCGCCGGACGATCCACCGAACACCACCACGCTCTACATCACCGAGCCGAAGGAGGGACGCATCCTTGCCAAGCGCGGACCCTACCCCGGTACCATCAACACGCTCAGCTACCTAGCCGAGGGACGTTTTCTCGCCGCCGCTGCGGGCAGCCAGGGGCTGGTGCTGCTCGACCGGCGGCTGCAGGAGGTCTGGCGGATCAACCTCAGCGGCGGGCGCCATGTCTGGGCCGAGTTCGGTGCGGGCCGGCGGCTGGCCACGGCCACGGACGACGGGCAGGTGGCGGTCTGTGAGATTGCCGAGGACGACGGGGCGCGCACACCGCTGCTCGCCATCACGGCGCCGGACGGGATGAAGCCGGGCTCGGTCGCCTTCTCGCCGGACGCTCAACAGATCGCCATCGCCTACGACGACGCGGCCTTAGTGGACATCTACGACGTGGATCGGAACGAGCGACTTCGCAGACTGACCGCGAGCAACGTGGTCGGCGGTGGCGCGCTCAATCGGGTTGGCTGGGCCGGCACAGCGGAGGAGAATGTCCTCTACGCAGGCGGTACCCTGCTGATCGGTGGGCGCAATGCAGTGGTTGCCTGGCGCGGGGGCGAGGGACCAGGCCTCGCGATCCCCGTGGCGCGCGATAGCATCTCGCACATCGTGGGGCTTTCGAACGGCGACGCCGTCTTCGCCTCGACCTTCCCCTCCTGGGGGCGGCTGTCGGCGGGTGCGCCTGCGGAGGGCTCCGTGCTCGAACGTGCAGCACCGGCTGAGGTGGCCTTCCTCCGCAATGCGCCGAAGCTCGACTTTCGGAACACGGGGCTGCGCGGACGCTTCGCGATTGCGCCGGATGGTGGCTCAGCGGTGATCGTGCCGAGCGCCTACAGTCAGAGCGGGCGCGACCGGCCCGTGTCTTTCGATCTCCGCCGCCTCGCGTATGACGGCGCAGTGGCCACGCCCGGTGGCGGTTTGCACCGGCCAGCGGCCGCACGGGCTGGGACCGAGGTCACGGGCTTGCGCACGACCGAGCCGCGGATCGCCGGCCGGCCCATCCGGCGCGATGGCGAGGACCGCCGCATCCTCGGTGTTACCGAGCGCGCACTCAGCGCTGATGTTGCCACCGATGGCAGCCGCGCCCTGATCGGCGGGGACTTCGCCCTTTACCTAACCGACCGCTCGGGCCTGCTGACCGCGAGCCTGCCCCTTCCGGCCGCCGCATGGTCGGTCGCGCTTGCACCTGCCGCCGATCTTGCCGTAGCGGCGCTGGGGGACGGGACGGTGCGCTGGTTCGCGCTCGGTGGAGAGGCCGGGGTCGCCGAGATCGCAAGCGTCTTTCTCCACGCCGACCGCGCCACTTGGGTCGCCTGGCGGCGCGACGGGCGCTTCGCCCACTCCTCTTTCGGCGGCTCCGACCTGGGCGGCTACGTCGTGAACCGAACCCGGAGGAACGCCGAGGGGCGCATCATCGACTTCGCCGGTGCCTGGGTCTCGATGGCGGACATGTACGGGCGGATGTACGACGCCGAGGCCGTCTCTTCCCTCCTGGACAGCCCTGCCATTTGGGACAAGATCGCGGATGGCGAGGCGATCTCGACCTTGCTCGCGCTGGCCGAGCGGCCGGTGTTTGGCCTCGCCCGCATCTGCCCGCCAGAGGATGGGACAGCCGAGTCATGCGTCTCGATTTCCGAGGCCTGGCCCGCTCCCGGCGCGCTGAAGGTGGCCGACTGGGCCCATGGCGCCCAGGCTCGCCTCCTGATCCGCGCTGACGAGGAGGCCGCCAAACTCGATCGCATCCAAGTCTACCGCAATGGGCGCTTCGCCGGCGTCCACCGTGTCGCCGAACTCGAGACGCTGGGCGAGGGCGCAGACAGCCATATCGCCTTGCCGCTCGCGCTTGCCGAGGGGGAGAACACGCTCGCCCTCCGCGGCTATGACCGCAACGGGGTTTACCAGCAGCGCACTGTCGCGCTGCTCCGCCGCGAGAGCCTGCCACCCGAGCCGACGCTCCACATCCTCGCGGTCGGCGTCGCCAACTACGGCAACCCCGCGCTCCGCCTCCAGGCCGCGGCCCACGATGCCCAGAGCATCGTCGCCTACCTCGAGGAGTACGCCGTCGACGACTTCGAGGAGATCGGCACCGTCCGCATCCTCACCGACACCGACGCGACGCGGGACGGCATTCTCGGCGCTCTCTCCGACATCGCGGCCGTGGCCGACGCCGACGACACGGTTCTCCTCTATTTCGCGGGCCATGGCGAAACCGGTGAGCATGGTTACGTTTTCCTGCCGCACGAGGTGCGCGGGCTCGACTGGATGTACGACGACGGGCTCAGCAACGACCGGCTGCTCGACGCAGTGGGCGCGATCCGGGCACGCTCCATGCTCTTCATGGTCGATACCTGCTATGCCGACGCGGTGGATACGCGGCGGCTCTCGCATCTCGCCCATACGATGCAGAGCTACTTCCTCCTCGCCTCCAACAACGCGGAGAAGGCGCAGGACCTGGCGCGGGACTCGCAGAATGGGGTCTTCGCCCATGCGCTGCTGGCAGGGCTCTCAGGGGCGGCAGCGCTCTCCGGCGAGGAGACAGTCGATGCGATCGCCCTCGGCCTCTACGTCGAACGCGAACCCCGCCGCATGTTCCCTGACGGTGGCGGTCCGGAGGTCATCTTCCGGACCGGCAAGAACCGCCTTCAAGCCCTACCGCTGACCTACACCCGCGAGCCCGAGCAATGATGCGCACCATCGCCGCCACCGCCCTTCTCGCCGTCCTCCCCGTCGCCACCGTCGCTAAGACGACGGAGAGCTGCGTCATCGGCGCGGCCGTCAAGGCGGTGAAAGAGCCTGAGCGGCTGCGCATCTTCCCCCCCGGCGCCGATGAAGCGATGACCGATGTCAGGCCGGGGACACCGCTGCTCCCCGGTACGTTGATCGAGTTCGACAGCGAGGCGCCGCGCGGCTCTCTCACCCTCGTCGTTGAGTTTGACACTGACAAGGTGGAGGAATTGCCAAAGCGCAGCCATCTCAAGCGCGGATACCGCGTGAAGGGAGAGGAGTGCCCGCCAGACAGTGCTGTTCGTATCTTCAACTTCCTCAGCAGTTTCATCGTCGCCGTCGGCCACACTTTCGTGCCAGGACGCATGCCCCCCGACAGCGTGTATCTGGGCCCGAAACGGAGCGGGGACGCCTCGGTCAACCCCGACATCACGGTGGACTTCAAGCGCCTCGGTCCAGGCCCCTACTTGGTGACGGCCGATCACCCGCATGTCTTCGCTGCCTGGACCGGGAGGGTTGGGACGCTCGTGCTTCTCGATCCCGACACCGGCGAGGAGGTCTCGCGCGGGCTTGTTGACGGCTACGGCCGCAGCACGACGCAGCTGCCACCCGACTCCGAGGGGCGGGCCTTTGACATCGTCGTAGAGGACGACCTCGGCCGTATGAGCCCGCGCCTGCGTATCGAGGTGGTTGCCCCGGGCTCCGCCCCTGCGCCGCCGCCCGAGCTGGCCGAGGCGCCGGAAGCAATGCGAGCCGCCTGGCTCCTGGTTCGCGGACCGGAGGCCTGGAAGCTCGACGCCCTCGCAACTCTCGAGGTTCACCGCTACACGGACCCAGTTGCCCTTTGGGCCTGGCGCCAGGCCGTGACCGACGCGCCGCTTGCGAGATGAGCGCGGAGGCAAGCGAGTCGCCCACCTGGGTCGGCACTTTCTTCAAGGAAGCCCCAAAGGCTTTTTTGGTCGGCCTCGCGGTCGCCCTTCTCGTCACGATCGCCTCGAGCTTCTCGGAGACCTTTCGCCGCCTCGAGCATGTAGGCATCGACATGCGCGACCGTTTCGTCGCGGTCGCACTGAGGGGTCGCATCGCGCCCCATCGCTACGTCTTCCTGGACATGACGGCGGAGGCCTGCGTGGCCGCGCTCCGCGCCGAGGGCTGGGACGCCACCGTCTGCCCGCCTGCGACCGCATACCCGCCTGCTGTCTTCGCGCAAATCCTCGAGGCGCTGCGCGATCTGCCCCCCCGCCGACCGTCCCGCGGCCGTCATCTTCGACATCTCGACCCAGTCGCACCTCGTCGCCGAGGATCCCTTTCGCGCCTGCTCCCCAGCCTCTGCCGCAGCAACAGACCCGGCCCAAAGCCGCATCCGCTCCGCGCTCGAAGAGATGCCCTTCCCCCTCGTGCTCGACGCCCTGGCCCAGCGCGGGCAGGCGCCCCTCGCCTTCGACATGCCCCGCTGGGCTGAGGGCTTGCTGCACCGGGGCGAGGGCGAGCCGCGCCACTTCATCTACCGCGGGGGTTTCCACTACTTCACCGATCCCGAGTTGCACGACGACGTCGTCCGGCGCACTGCCGTCGCGGTGCCGGTGCGCCTGATCCGCGCCACCGGATCTGACTGCGGCGCGGTCGAGTTCGTGGGTGGAGAGAACGCGCGTCACCTGCTGCCTGATGCCGCCCTTCTGGCCGCATTGTTTCTGGACGCCGAGCTGGCGCCGGAACGGGCCGTCGCTCTCGACCGGGTGCATCTCCTGATCGAGCAAACCTTCGCACCCATCGCCCACCCGACGACTGCCGAGAAAGGCGTGCCCGAGGCACAGATCTCCTGCCCCAACGCCCGCGCGGATCCAGCAGAGGGCGCGCTCGCCTGTCTCCTTGCCAGCAACCTGGAGAAGACCAAGAAGACCCTCCTCAGTCCAGATCGCCACCGCGGCGAGACGGTGGAGTTTCGCTATACCATGCGGACGGCCGGCGCCTTCGGCACCCGGACCATACCCTGTCACGACCTGCCGGGCGATGGCATCGCCCCGCCGGTCGTTGCCCTCGACCCGGGCATCGCGCGCTACGATCTGGCTGATTGTTACGGGAGCAGCGGGCTCACACTGCCGCGCGGCCGCCTCGGCGGGACAGTGGTCGTGGTGGGCGCTGGAGACCGGGCTGCGGGCGACGTCCACATCACCCCGCTGGGGGAGATGGCGGGGCCCGCCATCCTCCTGAACGCGGTGCGCGACTATGTGCGGACCGACCTCGACAATCTCGCCAAGCTGGGCAAGGCCGGTGGCAAATTGGCCAAGGCGTTCCGGAAGTTCATTGCCAAGGTCGTCTATGTGCTTGCCGCGGCGGTGGCCTTGTCGTTGGTTTGGAGCTTCCGCCACTCCCTCCCCAAAGGTTCCAAGTCGAAGAATGGAATGAGCTGGCTGTCGGTCGTGCTCTCGAAGATCTGGGCCTGGAGTGCCCGGATTTTGTTACTCGCATTCGCCACTGCCACCGCCGCAACCTTCGCCACCCTTGCCAACATGCACCTCGCCATTTTTGGCGTGCGGGTCAATTTTCTCCTCCCCATCGTTGCGATCGTAGCCGAGGCGGTCATCTCGGAGGTGCACGAACAGGTGCAGGGGCACGCCCACTGACCCGATCGGGTCAATGGCGTGTGAGGCTGCCACCTAGGACGGCGGGGCCCCGGTTTTTGGTCACAAATTCTGAGAACAATCAAGCGGCACCGGCAGTCTTGGCGACAAACTGGACCCGCTCAACGCGGTAGAGGCCCAAACCAGAGCCGCCGTCGCATGAGAAAACCGCGAAAGATGGGCGCTACCCTTTCTGTCACCTCTAACCAGGAAAGGCGTAGTGCATCTTCCCAGCGGCTCTGCTCAGGTTAGGCTGCTAGTCCGAAGGCTGCGGCGGGCGTTTTCATGCCGAGCGCCTGGTGCGGTCGGCGATGATTGTAGAAGGCGATCCAAACGCCGATCGCGCGGCTGGTGTGCGCCAGGCTTTCGGAGCGTTGGCGATGGACGCACTTCTCCTTTAGCGAGCGGATGAGGCGCTCCATCATGCCGTTCTGCTGTGGGCAGTGGGGCGTGATGAACGCCTGTTGCAGGCCGTAACCACGGACCATCTTCGTGTAGGTGCGACCGATGAAGACCAACCCACAGCACATCAGAAAGCGGTCGGTTGAGGAGGCCATGGCCGGCTGCGGAGCGCCCCCGTAGCGCAGCAGTCGGCCATGGCCGGGCTCGAGGTCTCTTGACGCGTGATGTGGCCAAACGCCACGGAAGAGGAGACCGACCGTGACCTTAGCCGAGGATATGCCGGATCGCGCCGTGCTGGTAGCGATCGATGTCGCCAAGCAGCGCAACGAAGATCTGATCGAGATGCCCGGGCAAGCTCGCCGCCGGGGAGTCCTGGTGCGGATGGAGAGCCCTTCTTCGCTGTATAGGCGGTATGTACGCTTGTGATTGACCTCCCAGCCTTCCCGGCGCAGCAGCACGCGCAGCCGCCGGTAACCGTAGCGCACGCGCGCCTCGGCAAGTTTCTTCAGCCGCTCCCGCAACGGCGTCTGCGGATCCCAGGGCGACCGGTAGCGATGCGACGAGCGATTGAAGCCGCTGGCCTCCACGGCCCTCCGCTCGCTCACGTCGAAGACGGCCTGAAACCAGCTCGCCACGGCGCGGCGCGCTGAGGGCCTCACCACTTTTTTCGCAGGGCGTCCTGCAGCATTTCCCTATCCAGGCTCAGGTCGGCGACGAGACGCTTGAGCTTGCTGTTCTCATCCTCGAGCTGCTTTAGTCGCCGGATCTCGGCCATCCCCATCCCGGCGTAGACCTTCTTCCAGCGGTAGAAGGTGGCGTCTGACACGCCCATCTTGCGGCAGATCTCGCCCACAGGCGTTACGCCATCCGCCTGCCTCAAGGCAAAGGCGATCTGCTCATCGGTGAGCCGTTTCTTCGGCATTCTGGGCTCTCCTCCTGCTCAGGATCATGCCCGAAATCTCGTATCTCACATGGACCAGTTCTCTGGGTCAGGACCCAGGGTCTCTGGTCGACGGGCATGACGTCTCTGGGGCGTGTCGGAAGGCCGGGATTAGTGACGCCACGTACTACAATTGGCGTCGGAAGTTCGGGGGGGTGGGGCACTCCCAGCTGTCGGAGATGCGCGCGCTGGAGAAAGAGTGTG
>JBCCLX010000146.1:0-9316 GCA_039026635.1 Pseudomonadota bacterium | reverse complement strand
GAGGAGGCGGCGGAGAGCGCGATCCGCCTGGCCGAGGCCAACATCACCCGCGCGATCCAAGTGGTCTCGACCGAGCGAGGGCTCGACCCGCGGGACTATGTGCTGGCCCCCTTTGGCGGTGCAGGCCCCCTGCATGCCGCCAGCGTCGCCGCAGAGCTTGGCGTGCGCCGCGTGGTCATCCCACCGAGCGCGGGTGTCATCTCCGCCTACGGCCTGATCGCAGCGGACTTTACCCAGCATGCGAGCCTGACCCGCCGTGCCCCCGTCGATGCCGGCGCCGCAGATCTGCTACGCACAGCCTTTGCCGAGATGCGGGAGGGCGCGCTGGAGCGGGCCCGCGCCATGCGTCTCGAGCCCCCCTTCGAGCTCGATTTCACCGCCGATATGCGCTTTGTCGGCCAGGCCTTCGAGGTGCCGGTCGCCTTCGATCCGGAGGAGTTGGGCGCGCTGACCGCCGAGGATGTGGCCCGGCGCTTCGCGGAGGCACATCACCGCGTCTATTTCTTCGGGGGCGAGGTCTCGAAGCCCGTTGAGTTCGTCTCCTTCCGCCTCGGCCTCACCGCCCCGCTCGCCGAGCTGCCAGTGTTGAGCGAGACCGGCAGCGGGTCGCTGCGCGACGAAGCCGTGCGGTTCTACCGTGGGCGCGGCTGGGTCGACGGCCGGGTGATCGGCCTCGCGGCCCTGGCCGGAGGCGGCACCGTCGAGGGCCCGGCGCTCCTCGAGGACCCGACCTCTACCGTCTTCCTGCCCCATGGCTGGCGCGCGCGCCGCGACGAACAGGACAACACCGTGATGGAGCGTGCCGATGGCTGAAGGTCTCGATCCGGTCGATTATGCGGTGATCAGCCAAGCGCTCCTCTCGGCCGCACGCGAAATGGGCGTGAAGCTCATCCGCTCGTCCTATTCCAACATCATCCGCGAGGCGCAGGACGGCTCGGCGGCCCTCTTCGACCCGGAGGGCAATGTCGTCGCCCAGGCCGAGCTGATCCCCATGCAGCTTGGGCCGATGTCGGACATCTTCCGCGCTTGTGCCGCCGTCGTACCCCCGGACCAGCTGCGCCCGGGCGACTTCTACATCAACAATGACCCGTTCAAGGGCGGCCAGCACTTGCAGGACGTGTTCATCTACTCGCCGATCTTCGAGGACGATCAACTCGTAGGCTTCGCCGGCTCCGTCACGCATCACCTCGACCTTGGCGGCGGCAACCCGGGGCTCACGCCGGATGCGGGCGATGTGCATGCCGAGGGGCTGATCTTCCCACCCGCCGTCTGGAACATCGAGCGTGACTGGAACGGGGGCAATCTCGAGCGGTTGATCGCCGCCAATATCCGCGCGCCGGATCAGACGATCGGGGATTTCTACGCCCAGTTCGCGTCGAACGCGATCGGATCCGAGCGGGTCGCCCAGCTCTGTCGGCGCTATGGTGCAGGGACGGTAATCGAGACGATGCGCGCCCTCGTCGGCTATTCCGAGCGCCGGTTCCGCGCCGCCGTCGCCGCCGTGCCCGATGGGGTCTATGAGGGCGAGGACGCGATCGATGACGACGGGCTGTCGGACACGCCCATTCGCGTGCGCGCGAAGGTCACGATCTCGGGCGATGAGATCGCGGTCGATTATGCGGGGACGGACCCACAGGTCTCGCGCAACCTGAATTGCCCCTTCGCCTCTACCGTCTCGGCAACCCTGGCGGCCGTGAAATCCGCGCTATCAAGCCCGGACATCCCGTTCAACGAGGGCGTGAAGCGGCCGATCAAGGTCACAGCGCCCGAGGGGTGCCTGGTAAACCCGCGCTACCCGGCGCCTGTGCGCGCGCGCATGCTCTCGGCCTATCGCTGCTTCGATGCGGTGCTGAAAGCGCTGGCGCATGCCGCGCCCGAGCGCGTGATCGCCGGGGGCAACGACGCCACCCATTCGCTGGCGCTCTCGCATCTCTCGGACGGGCGCTATCGCGTCTATCTCGAAATCTATGGCGGCGGTTTTGGCGCCTCGGCGCGGGTGGACGGCTGCGACGGGGTCGACTCCGCGCTCTCCAACTGCACCAACACCCCCGTCGAGGCGACGGATATGGACTTCTCGCACTTCCGCGTGATCGGCTATGGCCTCGTGCCCGACAGCGGCGGGGCGGGACGCCGGCAGGGCGGGCTCGGGCTTTTCCGCCGCTTCGAGGCGCTGGTCGATGGGGTCAACTTCGCCTGCTATTCCGACCGCAATCGCCTCGCCCCCTTCGGCCTCTTCGGCGGTGCGGAGGGATCGCGCACCCGCATTGAGTTGGAGCGCGATGGTGAGATCCGGCAGCTCCCCGGCAAAACTCAGATCAGCCTGAAGAAGGGCGACATCCTCACGATCTACACCGCCGGCGGCGGCGGCTACGGTCCGCCTGCGGAACGCCCGGGGGCGATGATCGCCGAGGATGTGCGCCAGGGCCGGATGAGCGCCGAGGCCGCAGAGGCCGCCTATGGCCGCAGCGGCTGAGGCATGGCGCAAGGCGAGGCGAGGACGAGCGCAGCAAGCACGGGCGCGGGGACGGGTGAGGCGGTCGAGGACGGTGCGGGCATCGCCATCGGCGTCGATATCGGGGGCACCTTCACCGATGTGGTCTGCACCGCGGGCGAGCGGCTCGTCACCTTCAAACTGCCGACCACGACGACCGACCAAAGCCGTGCCGTCGCCGCCGCCCTAGCGCATCTGGCCGACGCGCATGGGATCGCCCCCGAGCGCGTCAGCCGCTTTGCCCATGGCACGACCGTTGCCACCAATGCGGTGCTCGAACGCAAGGGGGCGCGGCTGGCGCTGATCACCACTGAGGGTTTCGCCGACACGCTCGATATCGGCCGGCAGATGCGCCGTCAGCTTTACGATCTCGCCTTAGCGCCCGAGACGCCTGGCTGGCTCACCCCCCGCGCGCATCGGTTCGAGCTTGTGGAGCGCGTGGGCGCGGATGGCAGCACGGTCACGCCGCTCGATCCCGCGAGTCTTGGCGACGCCGTGTCGGCTGTGGCCGCCTCTGAGGCCGAAGCTGTCGCCGTCTGCCTCCTCTTCTCCTTCGCCGATCCGGCCCATGAGCGGATGACGGCCGAGGCGTTGGCGGAGGCGCTGCCAGATCTGCCCGTCTCGCTCTCCTCCGAGGTCGA
Organism: Pseudomonadota bacterium; assembly: GCA_039026635.1. Lineage (GTDB taxonomy): Bacteria > Pseudomonadota > Alphaproteobacteria > Rhodobacterales > Rhodobacteraceae > Thermohalobaculum. The sequence goes on along the minus strand of JBCCLX010000146.1, from coordinate 6,184 downwards.
TCCGGCGTTTCGGGAGTATGAGCGCACGGTCGCGACCCTCTTCGATGCCTATGTGAAGCCTGTGGTCGACGGCTATCTCGCGCGCATGGAAGCCGCCCTCGGCGCATCGGGCGTGTCCGCACCGCTCCAAGTGATGCAGTCGCGCGGTGGGCTTGCGTCGGCTGCGGTTGCCCGGCGGCGGCCCGTCCGGCTTTTCCTCTCGGGCCCAGCGGCGGGCGTGATTGGCGCCTGCGATGCGGCGGCGCGCGAGGGGCTGCGCGATATCGTCTCCATCGACATCGGCGGGACATCGAGCGACATCGCGCTGGCCGAAGGGGGTCGCGTCGCAACCCGGGGCGAGGCGGATATCGGCGGCTATGCCGTGCGCGTGCCCATGCTTGACATCGTGACGCTCGGCGCCGGCGGGGGCAGCATCGCTTGGATTGACGCGGCCGGTGGGCTCCGCGTCGGCCCCCAGTCGGCGGGAGCGGAGCCTGGGCCTGCCGCCTATGGCCGGGGCGGGACGGCGCCGACACTGACGGATGCCTCCCTCGTCCTCGACTATCTCGACCCCGGCTTCTTCGCCGGCGGCGCCTTAGCCCTCGAGCTTGGGCGCGCCGAGGACGCGGTGGCTAACATCGCCGGGCCGTTGGGGCTCTCGACGGAGGCAGCGGCGGTGGGTGTGCACCGGATCGCCAATGCACAGATGGCGGACGGGATCCGGCTCGTTTCGGTCAACCGCGGGATCGACCCGCGCGGGCTGGCGCTCGTCGCCCTCGGCGGGGCGGGCGGCATCCATGCCGCGGCATTGGCCGAGGAGCTCGGTATCCCTGAGGTGCTCGTGCCGCTCCGCCCTGGCGTTCTCTCGGCGGCCGGCCTGCTCGCCGCCCCCATCGAACATGAGGTTGCCGGCCCCTTCCTGCGACCGCTGGCAGAGACGAACCCCGCCGAGATCACCGCGGCCCTCGCGCCGCTCGAGGCTGCGGCAGAAGCGCTGATGGCCCGCGAGGCAGCCGAGGGCCTGACACGCCGCCGCCTCCTCTCCGCCGACATGGCCTATGAGGGCCAGAGCCATGTGATCGAGACCCCCTGGGTGCCGGAGGCAGAGGACCCGATGGGCACCCTCTATGGCGCCTTCGAGGCCGCCCATGAACGGCTGCACGGCCATGCCACCGGCGCCCCGGCGAAAATCGTCAATCTGCGCGTCGTCCTGCGCGCCGAGGGTGCAAACCCGCTCGACGCCATCGCGCCCGAGCGCATGCCCGGCCCGTCGCTCAAGGGTCGCCGGCGCGTGGTCTTCCCTGGCCATCCGGCCGCCGAGGCCGAGATCCACGACCGCGCCGCGATCAGCCCTGGCGCCCGTCTCTCCGGCCCCGCGATCGTCGAACAGCCGGATACAACGACGCTCGTGCCCCCAGGCTGGATTGCCGATGCGCGGCCGAGCGGGGCGCTTATCCTTCGGCGACAGGGAGACGCGGCATGAGCGAGATCGATCCGGTGACGCTCGAGGTGATCCGCCACAGGCTGGACACCATCGCCGAGGAGATGGAGCAGACGCTGCTGCGAAGCTCCTGCTCACCGCTGGTGAAAGAAGGGCTCGATGCCTCGGCGAGCCTCTTCACCCTCGAAGGCGTGACGCTGGCACAGGCCTGCGCCATCCCGATCCATCTCGGCACGCTGATCCCCGCCCTCGGCACCATCATCCGCCGCTTCCCCGTCGCCCAGATGCAGGAGGGCGACGTCTATATCCTCAACGACCCGTATTGCGGGGGCACGCATCTGCCGGATGTCGCCGTCGTGATGCCGGTGATGCTGGAGGGCAGGCCCCTGGCGCTGGCGGCCGCCATGACCCACCATCAGGACGTGGGCGGCAAGACCGCGGGTTCGGTGCCAACGGATGCGACCGAGATCTGGCAGGAGGGGATCCGCCTGCCCGCGCTCTGCTGGGCCCGCGCGGGCGTGTTCGACGATGGCCTGACGGAGATCCTGCGGCTCAACACGCGGGTGCCGGAGGTCTTCCTCGGCGATCTCCATGCCCAAATCGCGGCCTGCAAGGTGGCGGCCATCCGGCTCCGCGAGATGGCGGCGCAGCAGAATGAGGGCGCCAATCTGCTGCCCACGGCCTTCGCGACACTCCTTGACCGTTCGGAGACAATGACCCGCGCGGCGCTCAGGCGCCTGCCTGAGGGCACCTACCGCTTCAGCGACGCGCTCGACAACGATGGCATCGATCTCGACCGTCGGATCCCCATCGAGGTGGCCGTCACGCTTGCGGATGGCGAAGCGCATTTCGACCTGACGGGCACGAGCCCCCAAGTGCGAGGGCCGGTGAACTGCGTACCCTCAGGCAGCCTTGCTGCGGCCTGCTATGCGGTGCGGGCCATGACCGATCCGTCGATCCCCAACAACGGTGGCTGCTTCCGCCCGATCCGGCTGACGCTGCCCGAAGGCAGCCTCGTGAACCCCGTCGCGCCGGCACCGGTCAACGCGCGTACGGCCACGATCAAGCGCATCACCGGCTGCATGCTGGGCGCGCTTGCCGCGGCCGCGCCAGAGCGGGCGCCAGCGCCCCATGCGGGTGAGCTTGTGGTGATGGCTTTTGGCGGGCGCCAGCGCGGGCGGGCCTTCGTCACCGGCGATCTGCTCGCAGGCGGCGCCGGCGGCGGGCCAGATCGCGACGGGGTCGACGCCATCGAGACCGATGCGACCAACTGCATGAACGTCCCCGCCGAGGCCATGGAGCTCGACGCCCCGATCCGCGTGCGCCGCGCGGCCCTGCGCCCAGGCTCGGGCGGGGCGGGACGCTGGCGGGGCGGGCGCGGGCTCGTGAAGGAGTTCGAGATCCTGCCAGGGGCCGAGGGTCCAGTATCCTTCTCGCATCGGGGCGAACGCCATTTCTGCCCCGCCAGCGGCGCCATGGGCGGCGGCGAGGGCGGGCGCGCCCATTCCGAGATCCACCGCGCCGACGGCCGGGTGGAGGTCATCCCCTCCAAGACCGTCACGAGCCTCACGCCAGGGGACCGGGTGGTCGTCGGCACGGCGGGGGGCGGGGGCTGGGGCCCGCCCAGCGAGCGGCCCGCCGAAGCCCTGGCCGAGGATCAAGCGCAGGGGCGCCACGCGCCGCAGGAGGGGGACGCGACATGAAGCTGATTGAACAGGGCTTGCGGCTCGGCTGCGGCGCTCTCGCCGCTCTCGCGGGCATCGCCCTCCTGCTGATGATGGTGCAGACGGTGCTCGACGTCGTGATGCGCAACTTCTTCGGCGGCCCGATCGAGGGCAACCTCGAGATCATGTCGATCTACCACATGGTCGCGCTCGTCTTCCTGCCGCTCGGCTTCGTGGAAATGCGCCATGAACACATCTCCGTCGAGCTCGTGGTGCGCCTCTTTCCCAGCTGGCTCCGGCGCGCGACCGAGGTGCTGGCCTATCTCGTCGCCGCCGTCTTCTTCGCGCTTCTGACCCGGCAGACCTGGCTCGATGCCGTGAAGGCCTTCGAGATCGGCGAGATCCTGATGACCTCGATGCTGATCATCGTGTGGCCGGCGAAGTTCTCCCTCCCGCTCGGCTTCGGCTCGGTCACTCTCGCCTGCCTGCTGCACGCCTGGAAGGCGGGGACGGATCCGGACTTCGACCCCACGCCGACCTCGCCCGATGCCTCCCCGGACCCGAGCTGAAAGGACCGATCTTGGACAACGTCACCATCGGCGCGGTCGCCACGCTCATCGGCCTCTTCCTCGTCGCGCTGCGCGTACAGATCGGCGTCGCGCTGGGCATCGTCTCCTTCTTCGGCATTGCCGCGATCCTCAACATGCGGGCGGCCTGGGGAATCGTGACGGCGGTGCCCTTCAACTTCGTCGGCGACTGGAACCTGACGGCGGTGCCGATGTTCCTGCTGATGGGCTATGTCGCCTTCTCGGCCGACCTGACCTCGAGCCTCTTCCGCGCCATGCGCATCCTCCTTTCCCGCCTGCCAGGCGGGCTTGCGGTGGCGAGCGTCGGGGCCTGTGCGATGCTGGCGGCGGCCTCGGGCTCCTCGGTCGCCACCTCGGCCGCCATGGCCCGGATTGCGACGCCGGAGATGCTGCGCTTTAAGTACGATCCGGGGCTCGCGAGCGGGGTGATCGCCTCCTCGGGCACCCTCGGATCGCTCATCCCACCCTCGATCCTCATGGTCCTCTACGGCTACTTCGCCGAGGTCTCGATCGCGCAGCTCTTCATGGCGGGCTTCCTGCCGGGGCTCCTGTCGGCGGTGCTCTTCGCTGGCATGATCATCACGCGCGCGACGCTCAACCCAAGCCTTGCCCCCCCGGTGGAGGAGAGCTTCAGCCGCGAGGAGAAGATGGAGGCGCTGCGGGAAGTCTGGCCCATGCCAGCGCTGATCCTCGGCGTGCTGTCGGGCATCTTCCTCGGCTGGTTCACGCCCACCGAGGCCGGGGCCGTCGGCGCGCTGCTTGCCATGGTCTTGGCGACGGTGCGGCGGCGGATGAGCTGGGCCGTCCTGCGCGATGCCGTCACGCGCACGATCACCGGCACGGCGGGCATCTTCATGGTGGTGATCGGTACGGTGCTGCTCGGCCGGTTGATGGCGCTGAGCGGCCTGCCGAACGCGCTGGCTGATTTCATGTTGAGCTGGGGCGGCGATCAGCTGACCGCAATCCTGATGGTGGTGGTGCTCTACCTGATCCTCGGCATGTTTCTCGACTCAATCGGGATCCTGCTCCTGACCCTGCCGATCATCCTGCCGGTGACGCAGACCGTGGGGATCGATCTGATCTGGTTCGGGATCATCCTGATCAAGCTCCTCGAGATCGGGCTGGTGACGCCCCCTGTCGGGCTCAACGTCTATGTGATGAAGGGCGCGCTCGGCACATTGGTGCCGCTGCCGACGATCTTCCGCGGCGTCGGCTGGTTCATCGCGACAGATGTTGTGACGCTCGCCATCATCATCGCCTTCCCGATCCTGTCGCTCTGGCTCCCATCGATGATGCTACAATAAAGGGCGGCGGGCCGAAGCCCACCGCCCCAAGCGGCCACCCAGAAGAAGGGCTCAGTTCACGCCGTAGGTCGCCGCATCGACGTTGTCGTAGAGGTTCTCCTTGATGATCGCCGTCAGAGCGGCGGCATCCGTCCGGTCGACCCCATCGAGCAGACCCTCCCATTTGTCATAGGTGGCGAGGAACCGGTCGACGAGACCGGCCGGATCATCGATGCCGAAGCGCTCGGTGCCGACCTGGATCGCGGTCTCACGCCCGGTGCTGGCCGCAAAGTCAAAGACTGACTGCTGCACGTCCGGCGCCGCCTCGTGAATGGTCACCCCCTTCCCGGGCGCCTCTTCGAGGGCAGCGGCGCTTTCGGCCAGATAGCCGACCGCCGTCTCCGGGATCGCCTCGGCAATCGTGTCGAGGAGGATGCGCCGGTGCTCCGTGCTGAGGCCGGACCAGAAGTCCTTGTTGAAGGCGTATTGCCAGCCGTGGAAGTAGAGACCGAGCGAGATCAGGTTCGTGTGCTTGGCCACATCCCAGAGCGAGCGGCTCTTGAGGTCGTTCGACGCGTTGGAGGCACAATCGAGCTGGCCCTTCTCGAGACCCGTGTACATCTCGGTCGAGGGCACAGTGACCGGCACGGCACCGACGGAGCGCGCCCAATCCGCCTGCACGGCCCCCGGTGTCCGGATCTTCACACCCTTGATGTCCTCGAGCGATTTGATCGGCTCCTTGCACATCAGGATGTATTGCGGTGTCGAGAAGCCGCCGGCGAAGACGATGCCAAGCTCCTCATAACGCGCCTGCATGGCCGGATCGTTGAGCCCGAAGTCGCTCATCGCCATGGCGGTGGCGAAGGTATCGTCGAAGCCCATGGCGAGCATCGAGATCACGCTGTCCTCGGGCAACTCCGCCGGCGTGTAGGTGCCCGCGTGGTGGGTCAGCTGCGCAATCCCATCTTGCAGGCCCGAGAGATGCGCCTGCGGCGGCAGCAGCGCCGTGCCATAGAAGATGTTGGGCTCGAGCTCACCGTTCGAGCGCTCCTTCACCTTTTCGGCCCAGATCTCGTAGCCGAAGCGGTCGAGCGGGTGGGTCTGCGGATACCAGATCGAGCCAATGAAGCTCGTCTGCGCGGCGGCGGTACCCCCTGCAAGCAGGGCGGCAGCCATAGCGGCCGTTGCAAGTCCCTGTCTCAGCATTCTTTTTCTCTCCTCTCCTGTTGT
>JBCCLX010000145.1:0-9357 GCA_039026635.1 Pseudomonadota bacterium | reverse complement strand
GGAGGAAAAGCGGGGGTGACCCGCGATTGATGATGGACGGTTCCCACAGTCCCGGCGCCCAACAGATGGGCGCATCTTTACCCGGCACCTCAACCGCCGACACTTCCCATGGCGATCGGCAGGGCGGCGAAGAGCCCAGCCCAACACGCCCCGCGGCAGCGGCTTCCTCGCCGGTGTCGCGGGATCTCGAGGACGCGCCGACGCAAATCAACGGCCATGACACCGCGACGACGCCGGGCGATGCGAGCGAGGACGGCTTCCTCGGCCGCCTGATGCGCCGCGCCAGCGAAGCCCTCGGCGCCGGTCCCAGCGAGGAGGAAGGCGAGGGCGAAGAGGCGCTCGGCCCGGCCTTCTCTGGGAGCACGGATGCGGAGCTGCGCCTCGTTCGCAACATCCTGCGTCTGCGCGATCTGCGCGTGAACAATGTGATGACCCCGCGCGCGGATATCGTGGCGGTGGCGGAAGATGCCGATCTAGCGAGTGTGATGGCCGCCTTTGCCGAAGACTCGCTCAGCCGCCTGCCGGTCTTCCGCGAGACGCTGGACGATCCCCTGGGCTTTGTGCATCTCAAAGATCTGGCGCTGACCTATGGGGTCGGCTGTTCGGCCCAGTCTGATGCCTTCTCCCTCACACCGCATCTGCGCACGGCCCTGTTCGTCCCGCCCTCCATGCGCATCGCGGCCCTACTGCAAAAGATGCAGGGCTCGCGGGTGCATATGGCGCTGGTGATCGATGAGTTCGGCGGTGTCGACGGGCTGGTGACGATTGAGGATCTGGTCGAGCAGATCGTGGGCGACATCGAGGATGAGCATGACGAGGACGAAGGTCAGCTCTGGCGCGAGGAAGCGCCGGGGAGCTGGCTGATCAACGCGCGTGCCGATATCGCCGAGTTCGAAGAGGCGAGTGGGATCACCCTGCGCCCAGCCGAATGGGACGAGGATGCCGACACGCTGGGCGGTCTCGTCTTCATGCTGACGGGTCGCGTGCCTGTGCGCGCTGAGGTGATCCGCCATCCGGCCGGCCATGAGTTTCAGATCGTCGAGGCCGACGCCCGCCGCATCAAGCGCCTGCGCCTGTCCCTGGCGGGCGGCAGCGCGATGGCCGCCAGCGAGGCTCGCCCGCAAGCTTGAGTGCGGGCTGAGCAGGGGCTCAGAGCGGGCTGGGCCTCGGCCCGAGCAGCGGCTACAGAGGGCGCAGCGAGACCAGCTGACGAGGCCCCCGTGACGGATCGACGGACCGATGGTCGACGGACCACCGCGCCCCAGTGGCGGGTTTGGTCTGTCCTGAAAGCGTTCCGAAACCTGTGATCGTCTCGCGCATCAGCGCCCTTCAGGGCTGGCGCCGCTTCGGCCTTGCGGTGCTATCGGGCGCCCTGTTCGCGCTCGGCCATGCGCCCGTCGGCATCCCGGCGGTCGGATTTCTCGCCCTGCCGGTGCTGGTCTTGCTCTCGGGCACAGCGGCGCGGCCGCGCAGCGCCTTTTGGGCGGGCTGGGGCTTCGGGTTCGGCTACTTCGTCGTCTCGCTCCACTGGATCGGTCATGCCTTCCTGGTCGATGCCGAGGCCTTCGCCTGGATGCTGCCCTTCGCGCTCACAGGCCTACCGGCACTCCTCGGGCTCTTCTGGGGGGCTGCCGGCTGGCTGACGCATCGCCTCGCCCCCCTCCCCCAGCTCCAGCAACCGCCCCTGGCGCTTGTCCTGCGCACGACCCTCACGCTGGCCGCCACCCTGACGCTCGCAGACGTCGCCCGCAGCCATGTGCTCACGGGCTTTCCCTGGGCGCTCACCGGCTACGTCTGGGTCGACACGCCGGTGGTGCAGCTCTCGGCCTGGATTGGCCCGCATGGGGTGAGCTTTGTAACGCTCGTGCTCGCGAGCCTGCCGGTGCTCTTGGTTCTCACCTGCCCGGCCCGCCTCCGCATCGTGGCGCCCCTCCTGCCGCTGGCAGCCCTCACCGGCCTCTGGGCGCTCGGCAGTGTGCGCCTGGCAGCCGAGACGCCCGACGCGCCTGACGCTCCGGTGATCCGCCTCGCCCAACCAAATGCGCCACAGCACCTGAAATGGGATCCGGATTACGCGCCGGTGTTCTACCAACGGCTCATGGAGGCCACGGCCGCCCCCGCCGGCCCGCTCGGCCCGCCGGACATGGTGATCTGGCCTGAAACGGCGGTCGCCTTTCTCCTCGCCGAGAGCGAGACCGCGCGTCAGAACATGGCCGCCGCAGCCGGGCGTGCGCCGCTTTTGACCGGAGCGATCCACCGCCACGGGGACGGCAGTTTCGCCAACAGCCTCTTCGTGCTGGACCCCGAGGGGGCCATCGCTGCGCGCTACGACAAGCACCACCTGGTGCCCTTCGGCGAGTATGTGCCGTTCCAGAGCCTCTTCGGCGCCCTCGGGTTGCGCCAGCTGGCACAGCGCGGCCGCTTTGTGCCAGGCCCCGGTCCGGAGATCCTTGCGCCCGCAGGCCTGCCCTCCTTCGCGGCACTCATCTGCTATGAGGCGATTTTCCCAACGGCCATCGTTCCAGGCGATCAGCGCCCGCGCTGGCTGCTCCAGATCACCAATGACGCCTGGTTCGGAACACTGGGCGGGCCGCAGCAGCATCTGGCGCAGGCGCGTATGCGGGCGATCGAGCAGGGCCTGCCCATGGTCCGCGCCGCCAACACCGGTATCTCCGCCGTCATCGACGCCCGCGGCCGGATCACCGCCTCCCTCGGCCTCGACCAGCACGGCGGCATCGACGCGCGCCTGCCCGCAGCCCTCCCCGCGACATTTTATGTCCGTTTCGGAGACCTACCCGCCCTTCTCCTCAGCCTTCTCCCAATTTTTGCCTGTTTTGTCCCTCTTCATACGAGAGGGGTGTCTCGAGGCCCGTCGGACGACGTCTGACAGGGGGGCCAAGCGTACAATTGTAATGGCTACGCATGCACAGTGGTGCCGCGTGGAATGGCGCGCAATAGGCCAGGGTCGCTCTGGCCGGGGAGAGAAACTCGTATGTCGAAAGCGCCAGACGATATCGATGCCTATATCGGAGCGCGCCTGCGTCTTCGCCGCCAAAGCCTTGGGATGAGCCAAGAACAACTTGGTCAATCTCTCGGGCTGACGTTTCAGCAGGTGCAGAAATACGAGAAGGGCCTCAATCGCATCGGCGCGGGCCGGCTCTTCCACATCGCCTCGATCCTCGATGTCGAGGTCGGGTTTTTCTATGAAGGCCTGCGCCCAGCCAGCAATTCGCCACTCCTGTCGGCCGAGCATGACGCCGCCGTGCGCCGGTTCCTTTCCACGTCCGAGGGGTATCGGCTGAGCCAAGCTTTCTGCCGGATCGACAGCGAGCATACACGCCGGCGGCTTCTTGAGCTTGTCAGCACCATTGCCGAGAGCGAGGGAGCAGGGCCCAAAGCCAGCGCCGAAACGCATATGGGCTGACGGACGGGCCCCAAACACCGTCTTGGCGGCACCCGCAGGGACGATCTCCGACCGGAAGTCCCGTGCCACGCTTGACCCTCCCGCCCCTTCGTGACAACGCCCCTTCTTCGAACGAGCAACGAGGCAGGGGGTCGCAATGGCTGGCCGGGATTATCTCTTCACATCCGAAAGCGTGTCCGAAGGGCATCCGGACAAGGTCTGCGACCAGATCTCGGATGCGGTGGTCGATATGCTGATCGCGCGAGAGCCCGAGGCCCGCATTGCCGTCGAGACCGCAGCGACCACCAACAAGGTGGTGATGATGGGCGAGGTGAAGATCAGCCCGGACAACGCCGTCTCAGACGAGGAGATGATTGCCGCTGCGCGCCAGACGATCCGCGACATCGGCTACATGCAGAAGGGTTTTCACTTCAAGACCGCCGATATCGACTGCTACGTCCACGAACAATCGGCAGATATCGCGCAAGGTGTCGACGCGGCCGAGAACAAGGACGAGGGCGCAGGCGACCAAGGCATCATGTTCGGTTTCGCGACGAACGAGACGCGTGAGCTGATGCCGGCCCCGATCCTCTACAGTCATCGGATCCTGCGCTTGATGGCCGAGGCGCGGCATGGCGATCCCGCCTCGCTCCTCGGCCCAGACGCGAAGAGCCAGGTGACGATGGAGTATCGCGACGGCAAGCCCGTGCGAGCCCATACCATCGTCGTCTCGACCCAGCATTCGGAGCATGACAAGGGCGGGCGACCGCTGACCGCCGATGATGTGCGCGGCATTGTCATGCCCTATGCCCAGCAAGCGCTGCCGGAGGGCTTCATCGATGCGGAGACGGTTTGGCATGTGAACCCGACGGGCCGCTTCGTGATCGGTGGGCCGGATGGCGACGCCGGGCTCACGGGTCGCAAGATCATTGTGGACACTTATGGCGGTGCGGCACCCCATGGCGGCGGCGCCTTCTCGGGCAAGGATCCCACCAAAGTGGACCGCTCTGCCGCCTATGCCGCACGCTACCTGGCCAAGAATGTGGTGGCCGCGGGCCTGGCGGAGCGCTGCGTGATCCAGCTCGCCTATGCCATCGGCGTGGCAGAGCCGCTGGCGATCTATGTCGATGGTCAGGGCACGGAGACGGTGCCCGTTGAGCAGATCGAAAAGGCGATCCGCGAGACCATCTCCCTGACGCCTCGCGGCATTCGCACCCATCTCGGCCTCAACAAACCGATCTACCGGCGCACAGCCGCCTATGGGCACTTCGGGCGGGAGCCCGAGACGGATGGCGGTTTCTCCTGGGAGGCGACGGATATCGCCGAGGCGCTGAAAGCCGCTATCTAAGAGGGCAAAGGCGCAGTCACGATGGGATCTGAAGCACGGGGCAGGCATGGCGGATAAGGCAGCTCCCGGTGGCCTCTTCGCACGATTAGCCGGCACCCGCTGCCCCGCCTGCAACGCGCTCGTCGCGCCCTATTCGGTGATCAAGACCGGTCATGTCCGGACGCGCCGACCCTACTGGCGGCGTGTCTCCCTCGTCTTCTGTCCGAACTGCGGCGAAGCGATCCGCCTCGGCCTCGGCCCCGTCGGACAATGGATGATGATGATGATCATCGTCCTGCCGATCACCCTGGCGGCAGCCTTCGGGATTACCTGGGCCCTCGGCGAGGCTGGCCTACCGGTTGGCGGAGACGGCGTCTTTGGCGTCCTCGCCTCCCTGCCCATCGTGGCGGTCATCATCCTCGTTCCAATGATCGGTCTCTGCCGCCTCTGTGGCGTCGTCCGCGTCTAAGGTTCAAAGCCCCGAGCCCGGCGTCATCCTCGGGGCAGTCCTGGGGGCGATCCTGGGCGCGATCTCTTGCGGCCGGTCGGCGGGCCGGATACCGGACGCGCCATGAGCGAGAGCGACGATAAGGCGGCACCCGAACGGGCGGACGGTGCGCCCTGGCGCAATTTCTATGGCCGCCGCCATGGCAAGACGTTGCGCCACGGCCAGAAGGCACTGCTCGCCACGCGCCTTGAAGACCTCGCGCCACCGGGCGTCGGCTGGTCCGAGAACCCGGACCGTCGGCCCCTCGATCTGGCAGCACTCCTGCCCAGCGCGCGTGAGATCTGGCTCGAGATCGGCTTTGGGGGCGGTGAGCATATGATCGCCCAGGCCGCGGCCCATCCCGAGATCGGCCTCATCGGCTGCGAGCCCTTCGTCAACGGCGTCGCCATGCTGCTCTCTGCCATCGAGCGTGCGGGCGTCACCAATCTCCGTATCCATGCCGGCGACGCCCGCGATCTGATGGATGTGCTGCCCGAGGGGTCGGTCGATCGCGCCTTCCTGCTCTACCCCGATCCGTGGCCCAAGAAACGGCATTGGAAGCGGCGCTTCGTCAATCCGGCGCAGCTCGATCAGCTCGCCCGCGTCCTGCGCCCCGCCGCCCAGTTCCGCGTGGCCACCGATATCGAGGACTACGTGCGCCACACGCTTGAGCAGATGCAGCGCGACACGCGGTTCACCTGGCTCGCCGAGCGGCCGGACGACTGGCGCCGCCCCTGGGCGGACTGGCCGGGCACCCGCTATGAAGCCAAGGCCCTGCGCGAGGGCCGCCGCCCGCATTACCTGACCTTCGAGCGGCGCTAACGCGCGATGGGGCGCCGAATTAGGGCCCCCCTGTCTCGATGGTTCCAGGCCGCTGCTTTACCCTCCAGGGTCGTGGCGTTATCAGCGGCCCGCAGCCGAGAGGAACGCGCCGATGCTATCCACCACCCCCACGCCCGCAACGATCCATGCCACTGGTCCGCTTCGGGGTGAGGCCGTGGTACCGGGGGATAAGTCGGTCAGCCATCGCGCACTGATCCTCGGCGCGCTCGCCGTCGGAGAGACGACCGTCGAGGGGCTGCTCGAGGGTGAAGATGTGCTGCGCACAGCCGATGCCATGCGCGCTTTCGGTGCGACGGTGCTGCGCACGGGGCCCGGGGACTGGCGGATCCATGGTCTGGGTGTGGGCGGGCTGATGGAGCCTGCCGAGGTGATCGACTACGGGAATGCAGGCACGGGTGTCCGGCTTGCTATGGGCATGATGGCGACCTGTCCGATCACGGCGACCTTCACGGGCGACGCCTCGCTGCGTCGCCGTCCCATGGGCCGCATTCTCGATCCGCTGGCGCTCTTCGGTGCCCGCGCCATGGGCCGCCAGGGAGGGCTCCTGCCGCTGACGCTCACAGGCGCTGGTGAGCCCGTGCCCGTGACCTACAGGCTCCCGGTGCCGAGCGCGCAGGTGAAGTCCGCCGTCCTGCTCGCCGGTCTCAATGCACCAGGCGAGACAGTGGTGATCGAGCATGAGGCGACGCGGGACCATAGCGAGCGCATGCTGCGCGCCTTCGGTGCCGAGATCGTGGTGGAGGACAGCGAGGAAGGCCAGGCGATCCGCCTGACCGGCCAACCAGAGCTGCGCCCGAGCCATGTGGTCGTCCCCCGCGATCCGTCCTCAGCCGCCTTTCCGGTCGCCGCCGCCCTCATCGCACCGGGCTCCGAGGTGTTGGTACCCGGCATCTGCCTCAACCCCACACGCGATGGCTTCTACCGCACGCTCGCCGAGATGGGTGCGGATGTGCTGCATGAGAATGCGCGCGATGCCTCGGGCGAGCCAGTGGCAGACCTGCGCGTGCGCCATACCGGAGCGCTCAGGGGCGTGGAGGTCCCGCCTGACCGCGCGCCGAGCATGATCGACGAATACCCGGTGCTCGCCTGTCTCGCGGCCTATGCCGAAGGGGACACGGTGATGCGCGGGATCGGCGAGCTGCGTGTGAAGGAGAGTGATCGGATCGCAGCTGTCGTCACCGGGCTCAAGGTCTGCGGCGTGGCGGTGACAGAGCATGAGGATGGGATGACGGTGCATGGCCGCGGGCCGGAGGGTGTGCCGGGCGGCGGGACGGTCGCCACGCTCCTCGACCACCGGATCGCCATGAGTTTCGCCTGCTTCGCCCTCGGCGCTCGCACGGGCGTGACGCTGGATGACACCGCTCCCATCGGCACGAGCTTCCCGGACTTCATCCCCCTCTTCGATCGCCTCGGCGCCACGATCATGCGGCGAAACGGCTAGCTGCAGGAACACTCGGCCCAGCGCACGCCGTCGTTCTCAGATGGCACCAGCCGCGGGTCCGCTCTCACCGGGCGTGGCTCCGGCGGCCCCGACGGGGCTCCGCGCTCTTCCCGCGACCGATCGGTAAAAATAAGATAGGATGCAGTGCGCGGGCGGGGTAGCGGCCCGCGCCACCCGCAGGCGCCTTGGGGGAAGGCGCCGCGGGGAATGATGCACGAGGGTGTTATGGCGCGTAAGAAGGCGGAAGCGAAGCCTGTGGACGGCGTGGCGGCTCCGGCGGGGCCGTCGTTTACCGTGGCGATCGATGGGCCTGCGGGGGCAGGCAAAGGGACCGTCGCCCGAGGGCTCGCAGCCCAGTACGGCTTTGCCCATCTGGACACGGGCCTCTTGTATCGCGCGGTCGGTAAGCTCGCCATGGACACCGGACGCGGCGTCATCGACGAGGGTGCGGCGGAGCTGATCGCGCGCGATCTGAGGCCCGAGCATGTGACGATCCCCGGCCTGCGCTCCGCGCTTGCCGCCCGCGCCGCCAGCCGTGTCGCCAAATTCCCGGGCGTGCGCAAAGCGCTCATCGCTTTTCAGCGCGACTTCGCGCGGCGGCCGGGCGGGGCGGTTCTTGATGGGCGCGACATCGGCACGGTGATCTGTCCGGATGCCGAGGTGAAGCTCTTCTTGATTGCCAGCGCCGAGGCCCGCGCCGAACGGCGCTATCAAGAGCTGATTGCCGCGGGTGCCGAGACCTCGCGCGGGCGCGTACTGGCCGAGATCCGCGCACGCGACACGCAAGATGCGGAACGGGAAAGCGCGCCGATGCGCCAAGCCCCGGACGCGCATCTGATCGACACCACGGATTTGGACATCGAGGCGGCGGTGGCGACGGCGGCGGCCCTGATTGACCGCGCGCGCGCCGCGGCGCGCCCCTGAACGCCCCCAGAGCCCCTCAAAGGTCCTTCGAGCCCCGAACCCAGCGGACGTGGCGCCAAACTCTGGCCCCTTGTCCACGGGCCCGCCCCCGCGTATAGAGCGCGCCAGCCGCCGCGGTGGCTGCCAGCGTAGAGACGACAGACCGGCCGGCGCCGATGAAAGGGCGCGCGTCGGACTGTTGCGTATGCGGGCAGTCGCAGCCAGAGCCAGACCCACAGACCGCCGGAGCCAACCGGTCGGCCAGAAAACGATGAACCTTAGGAGATGTGCATGGCCCAAATGGCCTCGATGGACGAATTCGAAGCCCTGCTCAACGAAAGCCTGGAGCAGGCGACCCCCGAGGAAGGCTCGGTGGTCAAAGGTACCGTGATTGCGATCGAGAACGGCCAGGCCGTGATCGATGTGGGCTTCAAGGTGGAAGGCCGTGTCGAGCTGAAAGAGTTCGCCGCCCCCGGCAAGCCCGCCGAAATCGCCGTCGGCGACACTGTGGAAGTGTTCCTCGACCGGGTGGAGAACGCCCGGGGCGAGGCCGCGATCAGCCGCGACAAGGCGCGCCGCGAGGAAGCCTGGGATCGTCTCGAGAAGGCCAATGACAAGGGCGACCGTGTCGAGGGCGCCATCTTCGGCCGCGTCAAAGGCGGCTTCACCGTCGATCTCGGCGGCGCCGTGGCCTTCCTGCCCGGTTCCCAGATCGATGTGCGCCCCGTGCGCGACGTCACGCCTTTGATGGGCGTCCCCCAGCCGTTCCAGATCCTCAAGATGGACCGCCGCCGCGGCAACATCGTCGTCTCGCGCCGCGCCGTGCTCGAGGAGAGCCGCGCCGAGCAGCGGGCCGAGATCGTCGCCCGCCTCAAGGAAGGCGATATCGTCGATGGCGTGGTCAAGAACGTCACCGACTACGGTGCCTTCGTCGACCTCGGCGGTGTCGATGG
>JBCCLX010000144.1:0-9371 GCA_039026635.1 Pseudomonadota bacterium | reverse complement strand
GGTCGCCCGGGGCTATCCGATGATCTGGCGGCCTGAGCGGGTGGAGATGGGCGCGATGACGACTGGCCCCCGCGGCCCGCAGCAGACCGTGCTCTTCGAGGATGCCGAGGGCGTCCTCTGGGAGGTCGATTACATGATGCAAGACGTCGATGGTGTCTGGCGGATCAATGGCGTTCAGCTGCGCCGCCTGCCGGGCGTGAGCAGCTGAACCCGCCTCAGAACTTCTTCCAGAGCGAGAAGGTCACCCCGAAGTCATCGTCGCCGAGCACATCCTGGCTGACGCCGGCGGAGATGGTCCAGGGTTTGAAGGGCGCCTCGTCCTTCAGCGCATTGGCCTCCGTGCTCGGCCCGAAGGTGTAGGCGAGGGAGGGCGCGATCTTGAGGCTCGGGTCTTCGCCATCGACCGTGACCGTCGAGTAGACCGAGAGGATCGCCAGGCAGCAATCCCAGGGCGCGTAGCCTCCCGTCAGCTCGCCACGCACCTCGTCATCTGCCCCCTCGCTGCGCCAGGCAAAGCCCACGGTCGCCGCCCCGAAGGCGCGCCCCCAATCGCCCCACCAGCCCGTGCCGGCCAGCACCGAGGCGCGCAGTTCCGGTGTGCTGTCAGGCCGGCTCTCGGCGAAATCCGTGCCGATCAGGCTCTCCACCGGGTAGGAACCGCCGATCTGGATCGAGGCGATGGACGCATCGGTCGACCAGATGCGCTGCCGCCCAAAGGCCGTGATCGAGGCCGAGCCTTCGCCCGTGCTGGGGGTGATGTCGGTGAAAAAGCTGCCGCCAAGCGTCGTGCCATCGGAAACGCCGTATTCGGCATAGACCTGAGCGCTGGCCTTCTCCCCTTCCTCTGCCGGAAGGGTGAGGGCAGAGAGCGGGCCGCCTTGGCGACCGATGGAGACAATCGCGACCCCATCGCCCTTGTTCTGGGTCCAGGGCCCGGCGGCGGCCTGCCCGGCACTGAGGAGCGCTGCGCTCAGCGCAAGGCCGTGGACAAGTGAAGGAGCGGCCTTTTGGCCGTAGTGACGCCTGCGATACGCCATGAAACCTCCGAACACACACAACACGCATCGTTCTCGACGCGTTACGAGGCTCATCATTCGTCAAGCTTGGTTAATGCCCGCCTAAGACATCGATGATTGACAGTAGCAACTTGCTTCTTCACGCTCTGAATGGCGGGTGGCGAGGCGTGCGCCCCCGCGCCATACCCCTCTTAACGGTGCTCTCTGCCGGGCGTGGACGGGCTTGGGGCCGGGCTTCGGCTCCGCTGCCAGCGGCTTGGAATGTGGCTGTGGTCGAGGGCTTGTGCGCTCTGTCGCGCCGCTTGCTAGGGTCTGCCGCCGATGCGTGACGAAACCGATCTCTCAGCGCCGGGGGACGATCCCGGCTCGGCCACGGACCTGGTCTTCGACGGGCACAACGACACGGTATTGCGCCTGGAGCTGGCGGCGCGGTCGGGCACGCCGCGCGCCTTTGCCGCCGGGCCACGGGATGGAACGGCGCGGCTTGCCATCGACCTGCCGCGCGCGCGGGCAGGGGGCTTTGCCGGAGGCCTCTTCGCGCTCTTCACGCCAGCGCTGGCGGCGATTGCGGCGGCTGAGGCGAAGGCGGCGGCACGGGAGGCGCCCACCGGCTCGAGCGAGGCGAGTGCGCCGCCACAAGCCAGCGTCACGGCGCTGGCCGGTCGTCACGATCCGGTGCCTCAGCCGGAGGCCTTGGCCTTCACGACAGCCCTCCTCGCGCGCCTGCGCCGTCTGGCGGCCGAGCATCGCGCCGATCTCGCGCTGGCCACCGATGCGCCAGGCCTCCGCCGCGCGATGGCCGAGGGTCGGATCGCGATGCTGGCCCATGTCGAGGGCGCCGAATGCATCGATCCCGATCTCGCTGGCTTGGAGGTGCTGCATGCCGCCGGGCTGCGTTCGCTGGGCCCCGTCTGGTCTCGCACCAATGCCTTTGGCCACGGCGCGCCGATGACGGCACAGCAGCCGCTCGAGCCGGGCGATGGGCTGACCGACGCAGGGCGCGCCCTGGTGGCCGGATGCGAGGCGCTGGGCATCCTCGTCGATTGCGCGCATATGACGGAGCAGGGCTTCTGGGACACGGCCAAAATCAGCGATCAGCCGCTGGTCGTCAGCCATTCCAATGTCCATGCCATCTGTCCGAGTGCCCGCAATCTCACGGACCGCCAGCTCGACGCGGTTGCGGAGCGGGACGGGCTCGTGGGGCTCAACTTTCACGTCGCCTTCCTGCGGCCCGATTGCCGGCACGACACGGACACGGGCCTCGATGTGATGCTCCGCCATCTCGACCACATGATCGACCGGCTCGGGGAGCACGGCGTGGCCTTCGGCTCGGATTTCGACGGTTGCCTCCTGCCGCGGGCGATCGGCGATGTGCGGGGCCTGCAAGCGCTGACGGGCGCGATGCGCCGCGCGGGCTATGGGGAGGCTCTGATCGCCCGGATCGCCCGTGAGAACTGGCTCGATATGCTGGAGCGCGTCCTGCCTGGCCCCCCTGTGGCCGCCAGTGCACAGACCCCGCGCACGACGCTTGACGCCCCGAGCGCCAGCCCGTAAGCCGCGCGGGCCCGGGCTTAGGCTCAGGTGGGGACCATGGCGAGGTAGCTCAGCCGGTTAGAGCGCACGACTCATAATCGTGAGGTCGAGAGTTCGAGTCTCTCCCTCGCCACCACCCGTCCCCTTTGCCAGCCCGTGATCCCTGCGGTTACTCTTCTCCCCAGCATCGGGGGAGACGGGCATGGATGTGATCATCGCAGGCGGTGGGATCGGCGGTCTGGCAACGGCGCTGGCGCTCTATGAACAGGGCATCCGGGCGCGGATCTATGAGCGGGCCTCCACGATCCGCGAGCTTGGTGTCGGTATCAACATCCTGCCCCATGCGGTCACCCATCTCGAGCGCTGGGGGTGCCTCGAGGCGCTGATGGCCGCCGGGATCGAGACGGGCGAGCTGATCTACAAGACCGCCCGCGGCCAGGAGATTTTGCGTCAGCCGCGCGGTCGCGGGGCGGGCCATGCAGCGCCCCAGGTTTCGGTCCATCGCGGCATGCTCCAGGGGCTGCTGGCCGATGCTGTGCGCGCAACACTCGGTGCCGAGGCCATCGTCACGGGCCATCGTTTGACGACAGCGGAGGAGGGCGCGCGTGTGACGGCCCGCTTTGCGACGGATGCGGGGGAAGTGGCCATCGAGGGCGATGTGGTGATCGGTGCCGATGGCATCCATTCGACGCTCCGCCGCCTGCTCGCCGGTGGCGCCGAAGAAGGCCCGCCCCGTTGGAACGGCGTGCTGATGTGGCGCGGAGCCGCCTGGGCGCCGGATTTCCTGACGGGGCGCTCGATGATCATCGCCGGCGGCATGCGCGCGAAGCTCGTTCTCTACCCCATCCACCGCAACCCCGACCGTCCAGGCGAGGCGCTCACCAACTGGGTCGTCTGCGCCTCTCATGGTGCGCCAGGCGATCCTTTGCCGGTGGATCAGGACTGGCAGGCGCCAGCGTCCGTGGCCGAGGCGCTGGCCGAGGCGGAGGGGCTGGTGATCGAGGAGGTGGATCTTGAGGCGCTGATACGCGCCTCCGAACCCATCCATCTCTATCCGATGTGCGATCGAGAGCCTTTGGCACGCTGGACAAGCCCCGGCGGTCGGGCGACGCTTCTCGGCGATGCGGCTCATCCGATGTATCCCGTGGGCTCGAATGGCGCGTCCCAAGCGGTGCTCGACGCCGTCGCTCTGGCCGAGGCGCTGGTCCGGGAAGGTGCCGCAGGGCTCGCGACCTATGAGGCGGACCGACGTCCGGCCACCGCGGCCATCGTGCTCGCCAACCGCGCGGGCGGGCCGGAGCGCGTGATCGACCTGGTCGAGACGCGCGCGCCCGAGGGCTTCAGCGATCTGGATACGGTGGCGAGCCCCACCGAGCTCGAAGCTATCGTCGGCCAGTACCAGCGCCTCGCAGGCTTCGCCGTCTCGCGCTAAACAACTTCCTGACCGGCTCAGTCCCCCGGTGCACCGCACTCCCTCGCCTTCCCGGGGCCTATACCCAGGGGCTGGATTGCCCGGTCACCCCGGGCAACCAAGGTCCCCGTTCGATCCAGTCAGCCGAACACCGCGCGCGCCTCGGCCGAGCGCGTGATGAAACGCCCCAAGGCTTACCACGCGGCTCGACCGGGGCATCCGGGACAGCGGCCAAAGGATCGCCCGATCCCGCCAAACCGGATGCCGCGCTAGATCGTGCGGCCCCCGTCGACCTCCAGCACGACGCCGGTGATGAAACTGGCCTCGTCCGAGCAGAGGTAGACGGCGGCATTGGCGATGTCCTCGGCCTCGGAAAGGCGGCCAAGGGGGATTGTGGCGGTGAACTTGGCGCGGTTCTCCGGCGTGTCCGGCATGCCCATAAAGGTCTCGAGCAGCGCCGTCGCCCCGATCACGGGCGCGATGCAGTTCACGCGCACCTGGTCGGGCGCGAGCTCTGCGGCGAGGGACCGGCTCAGCAGGTTCACCGCCGCCTTCGAGCCGTTGTACCAGGTGAGGCCCGGGCGGGGGCGCAGCCCGGCCGTCGAGCCGATGTTGAGCATGCAGCCGCCCTCACCCCTCTCCCGCCAATGAGGCACGAGGACCTGGGTGACATGGAAGATCGATTTCACGTTGATCGCATAGACCTTCTCGAAATCCTCCTCCGTCACCTCCATCAGCGGGCGGTTGCGGTGGGACCAGCCGGCATTGTTGATCACGATGTCGACCGCGCCGAGCGCGGCGATCGCGCCTGACAGCGCCTGGCGCACGGCCGCCCCATCGCTCACATCCGCTGTGAAGGCCGTGCCCCCGATTGCCTCGGCCACTTCCTCAGCACCGGGGCCATTGATGTCGAGGAGCGCGACCGAGGCACCCTCTGCCACGAACCTCTCGGCCATCGCCCGGCCGAAACCCGAGGCCCCGCCTGTGATCACCGCCCGCTTACCCGCGAGCCTGCCGCTCTCGCCCATCGCTTCCTCCCGTCATTCTGCCGCCTGATCCGGCGGCTGGTTTTATCTGCGGCCCGGCGCCGTGCGGGCCGTGGCCGGGAGCGAGCGTTGCATGGAACCGGCGATCCTGACCATCGGTTAGGGGAGGGTGGGTCGGATCACGGGATGCGCGCTGCCCATCGAGGGTGCGGCGCTGGCGGCTGTAACCCTCCGGGCAGGGCCGCCCCAGCGCGACAGGGCCTCTCTGCACAAAATCCCATGGAGGGGTGCGCGGGAGAGCCTGAACCCAGGGGCCAAGACCTGCACCGTGGGGCCCTATCGCAGGGAGCATGAGTACTGAGCCCCGCAGCCCCGCCCCGATCCTGCCGTCACGCGAGATCGTCGTCCCCTCGATCCCTTCGAATGCGTTGCGTCCCGGCGGCCTTTTGTTGGCGTTTGCCGCCCTTCTGGTTGCGCTCGACCCTCTGCGTTGGCTCATCGTCACCTGGACGGAGCCGGCCTATGGTTCCGATGGCTGGCTTGTTACCCTGGCCGTGGCGCTGCTTGCCGCGCGCAGCCTCGCCTCACCTCGGATCGCACCCGGTGGCGCCGGGCCGGCCCTGGCGCTTGTCGCGCTCACGCTGGCGCTGCGGCTTACGGGACAGCTCCTTGGATTTGGGATCATCGGCGGGCTGGCGCTTGCCGTCGATGTGGCCGCACTGGCGCTGGCCGCGGGGCTGCATCGCCGGGCGGTGGCGGTCTCGCCCTTCTGGCTCGCCGCCGCCTTCGTCTTCGCCCTACCACTCGAACGGGTGCTACAGCGCCTTCTCGGCTACCCGCTCCAGGCGCTCTCGGCCGAAGGCGCCTGTGGGATCCTGGCGCTGTTGCCCGAGGGTTGGCGGGGGCGGTTGGAGTGCGACGGCCTCTCGATTGCGCTGGATGGGGCGGCGGTGCTTGTCGATCTGCCCTGTTCCGGGGCGCGCGGTGTGCTGCTCCAGGGGCTCCTCTTCGCGCTCCTCGCCGCGCATCTGCGCCCCAACCTGCGCGCGACGCTGACGTGGGGGAGCATCGCGCTCTTCTCAGCCCTTGCCGCCAATGCGCTGCGGATCGCCGCGGTAGCGCTCGGTTCTGCGGCGGGCTTGCCGCTTCTCGAGGAGCCCTGGCACGCGATCACGGGCCTCGTCGCTCTCGTCCTCGCGGCCCTGCCGCTCATCCTCTGGGCGGGCCTGGCCAGCGGGCAAGAGAGAGGGCTGGAGAGCAGTCAGGTGGGTCAGCGGGTGGGGGAGCCGGTGGGCGCTGAGCCGCTGCGCCCGACCTGTGACCCGCAAGATGAGCGCCGGCGCCCAAGCCCGCCGCGCAAGGGCGGGCTGATGGTGGGGGCTCTTATGGCTCTGGCGGCGGGCGCGATTGTGGCCCTGCCCGAGGGCCGAGTGGATGCCACGGCCGCCTCGATCCCCAGCTTGCCCGAGCGGCTCGACGGCTTTGTCGCCCGGCCCGCGGCGTTGCCCGAGCGTGAGGCAGCCTATTACGCGCAGTTCGGCGGGGGTGCGGCGGTCGCGACCTACGGGCCCATGGCGGTGACCATCGTCGAGAGCCGCGCGCCGCTGCGCCATCTGCACGCCCCTGAGGAGTGCCTGCGCGGCCTCGGCTTCACGGTCCGCTACCTGGGCACGACCCGCGCGGGCGGGCTGCCGACGGCGCATTACCGGGCGACCGGCCCCGACGGGCGGGATTGGCATGTGGCCGGCAGCTTCGTGGCCGAGGACGGTAGCGCGGCGCCGGGGATCGGTGAGGCGATCTGGCAATGGCTCGGCGCCCGTGCCGAGGGGCGCCATCCTGTCTGGGCCTCGATCCGGCGCGTCACGCCTTGGCATCTCGACCCGGCCGCGCGCGCGGGTCTCGAAGCGGCCCTGCAGGCGAGCCTCGACCGTGCGAGCCCGATACCCGGGCCCGCTGCCTCTGATCCCATGACCGCCACCACCCAAACCCCGTCGTCTCTGGAAAGGACACCGTCATGATCGCCCTTCGACAGGCACGCCTCCTCGTGCTCGCCCTCTGCGCTCCGGTCTTTGGGGCGCCCATCGCTGCCCTCTTGGCCTGGCCTGCGGGTGCGACCACGCCCGTCGGCGATACCGGATTTGGCGCGCCGCGTGAGCAGGGCGGGCGGCTGGAGGCGGTGATTGACGGTGTGCCCGTCGCTTTGCCCGCCCTATCCACCGCCATGGAGGTGGATATCCAGGGTGAGATCGCGCGCGTCCGCGTGATCCAGGTCTTCGAGAACCCGGGCCAGCGTCCGATGAACGCGACCTATCTGTTCCCGCTGCCCGAGGACGCGGCCGTCAACGCCATGACCCTGCAGGTGGGCGATGAGCGGGTGCGCGCCGAGATCAAGGAGAAGGCGGAGGCCAAGCGCGTCTACACCCAGGCGCAGGCAGCGGGGAAGGCAGCGGCCCTGCTCACCCAGCATCGGCCCAACATGTTCACCCAGGAGGTCGCCAATGTGATGCCGGGCCTGCCGGTGACGGTGACGCTCGACTACGTCCAGACTGTGCGGCTGCGCGACGGCGCCCATCGCCTCGCCCTGCCGCTTGTTGTCGGACCGCGGTATCAGCCGGCGCCGCGCGCGCAGGTGGCCCAGCACGATGAGACGCCCTTGCCTGGCCAAGGGCCGGCCTCGGCAAGCTGGGAGTTGAACGACATGCCGGCATATCCACCTGTCATGGGCCTCGATCTGCCAGACGAGATCGCGGCAGAGCGCGTCTCGATCTCGATCCGGCTCTCGGGCGGGGTCCCGCTTGGCAACATCTGGTCCGACAGCCACGCGGTCGAGGTGCGCCGCGATCCGGCGGAAGACGGCGTGTCGCATGGCGCCGAGATCATGCTCGCCACCGGCCCTGTGATCGACAACCGGGACTTTCTGCTCGCTTATCGCCTGGGCGGGGCGGAGACGGCGGTCGGGCTTCTCGCCCATCCCGCCGAGACGGGTGAGGGCGGCCATTTCACCCTGCTGTTGACGCCCCCGGCCGCGCCCGAGGCCGATGCGCTGGTGCCGCGTGAACTGGTCTTCGTGCTCGATACCTCTGGCTCCATGGCCGGCATGCCGATGGAGGCGTCGAAGGCCTTTATGATGGCCGCCCTCGATACCCTGCGCCCGGACGACACCTTCCGCATCCTGCGCTTTGCCTCCGGCACGTCGGCCTTCTCGGCGCGTCCGGTGCGGGCGACGGCGGCAAATCTGCGCGCGGCCCGGCGGTTCGTGGCCGAGCTTGGAGCGGGCGGCGGCACGGAGATGGAGCATGCCATCCGCACGGCCTTCGCCGAACCGGCCGAGGCCGGGCGGCTGCGGCTCGTCACCTTTCTCAGCGATGGCTACATCGGCAACGAAGCGGATGTGTTGCGCGCCGTGGGCGATGTGATCGGCGAGGCGCGCATCTACGCCCTCGGCGTCGGCAGTTCGGTCAATCGCTTTCTGCTGGAGGAGATGGCGCGCGCGGGGCGGGGCCATGCCCGCATCGTCGATCCCACCGGCGATATGGCTGGCGAAGCGGTGCGCTTGGCCGAACGGATCGCGGCGCCGGTGCTCTCCGATATTCGGATCGATTGGGGAACGCTTGGCGCCTCGGATGTGGCGCCTGGACGGCTCCCGGATCTCTTTGCCGGCGATACTCTGCGCCTCGTCGGCCGCTATGCGCGCCCGGGCACCCATCGGATCGTCATCCACGGTCGCTCCGGTCGACAGGCCGCGCGGATGGCCGTCGATATCACGCTGCCGGCCGTCGGCGAGGCCGGTGCGCAGGACGCGGTGCCAGGCCCGGTACTGGCGGACACCTCGGCAATCCCAGTCATCTGGGCCCGCGCGCAGATCGCCGATGCCATGCGGCAGATCCGGCGCGCGCCGGAGGGCAGCGCCGAAGCAGAGGCCCTCAAAGCCGAGGTCACCACGCTCGGGCTCGACCATGCGCTGACGACGCGCTGGACCGCTTTCGTGGCGGTCTCCGAACAGGTGGTCACCGATCGGCCCGAGCGGGCGGTCGATGGCGCGGTCGCGCTCCCGATGCCCGCGGGCGTCCCCCCGTCAGCCTATCCGAGCGGTGGCGATGCCGAGACGCGCCGCGCGGCCATGCCGCTTCAGAACCAGGGACTGCGCCAGGCCGCGCTCCCGAGTGTTGCGCCCAGCCCGATGCCCAGCCCCATCCCCAGCGCTATGGTCAGGCCGGCGCCGCAAGGCAGTGCGGGCTCGGTGGCGGCGGAGGCTCAGGCGCGGCCGCGCCAATCCATCCTCCTCGACGGGGCCGAGGATCGCACCGAGCCACTGCGCCTGACTGCCGGCAACCCGAAGGTGGGCGTAGCCGCGGGCGGCACAGGCGTCGGCTTCTTCTCCGGCGGCTCAACGCCTGAGCCTGAGACGCTGGCCGGTCTCGCCAT
>JBCCLX010000143.1:0-9377 GCA_039026635.1 Pseudomonadota bacterium | reverse complement strand
TTCGCCAATCGTATCGAGTCCTTCTGCTATGCCGCGCATGAGCTGGCGACAGCAGGCATGCCGCTCGTCCTCTCGGACACGCCCGCCTTTCGAGACCATTTTCGCGCCGAGACGGAAGCGATGTTTTTCGATGGTACGGCCCGCGGGCTCGCGGCGCGGATGCGCGCCCTGGCGGCAGATCCTGCCGCGCGGCAGCGGCTCTCGAAGGCCGGCGAGGCGAAGAGCGGCACCTATGATGGTGAGGACCGCTATGGCACTCATATCGCAAGCGCCCGGGCAGCGGCTGCCCGGCATCATGCCGTGGTACCACCGACTTCCATCACGACCCTGATCCTGTCGCCGGGCCCTGAGGCAGCGGAGGCCGAGCGTCTGAGCCTCGCCGCACTCGCCGATCAGCCCGTCCTGATCCTGCGCCAGGATGCGCGCGGTGATGTCGCCTTCGCCGGGTCGCATTGGCGCGCGCTCGATCGAGATGGGGTCCCTCGGGACATGCAATTCACGCCAGCACCCGCCGCAGCCCTGATGCTGAGGGCGGGCGACCGTGTCGATCTCGACTGGTTGGCGCGGGCCGCGCGTCTGCTCGGGCGCCGCTCGGATGTCGGCGCTATCGGCGGCTGGCTGGCCCGAAACGATATGCTCGAGGCGGATACGGTGCCTCTCCTGCCCGAGACGGCGTCGGACGGCGCCCCGGGGCTGCGCCAGATCATGCGTCTGCGGCCCAACACCACCTGGCAGGAGGCGCTCGCCGCGCGACCGGGTGAGGACGAGGCCGCCATGCTGCTCGCCCATCGCAGGGCGGGGCGCCTGCTGCTCCAGCTGCCACAGCGGGCTGTGGAGGTGACGGCAGCCGTCCCGCTCCCGCCGGCGGAAAACCCGCGAGCGTCCTGTGACTACGACCGAATGCGTCCAGGTCTGAACCTTGCGACCCGTCTCGATGCCGAAGGGGCGCATGGCGATGGCGCCGAGGCGCGTCTGGCCACGGCACTCGACCAAAGCCTCGTCTTGCTCGATGCGCTGCCCGATCCCGCAGAGCCATCCGGGCAAACTAAGAAGGACCAGGGCGAGCTGATCGTGCTCCGCCGCTTCGAAGGCGCAAGCGGCATGGTCACGAGCTGGAGCAGCGTGATGACGGAGGGCGAATGGCGCGTCCTGCACGATCGTCACGGGCCCGTCGAAGGGGCACTGCGATCACGCAGCGGCCGTCTGCGCACCCATTTCCCGGCGGGCGGACGTCTGGACGTACTCTCCGCGCCATCAGCCGGCCGCGTCCGGGTGAGCTATCGCGGCGAAAGCCGGGAGCTCGACCTGCACGCAGAAGACGTCGAAGACGTGAAGCTCGGTTTTGCCGACGGCATCACAATCCAGCGCGGCCGGGATGGCGGCGCTTCTATGGCGGGTCAGATGGCGGGTGGGCGTTCCTCCCCGCACACAGCATTGCCGGATGCTGTGTACGCCCTGCGTGCCTCCGGGCCCCTCGACACGCTGTTCCTGAGCCTTGAGGAGGATGACTTCGAAGATTGGCCCGCGCCGGATCTCATGGGCCCCCGCCATCTCTCTCTGCGCCGCATCGGAGGCGCGGCGGCGACCCTGTCGGATCTCCTCCCCGAGGCGCTCGCCTATCTCGGCACCAAGCGGCTGATCCTCAGCAGCCGTCTCGCGCCTGAGCCATGCCTGCTCTCGGCGCTCGCTGCGATCCCATCTCTCGAAAGCGTCGTCCTCGGCCTGGCCGCGATCCCAGCGGCTGACGACCGGGGCGGCCCGCTTCCAGTCGAGCGCGTCTTCGCCGATCACGCGGGTTGGCTCGGCGCCTTAGGACGTCAGCGCCTCCGCGATCAACTCGCGATCACTGTGGCCGGGACGCAGACAGGTTGCCTCGCGGTCTACGAGGCAGCAGGGCTCCAGACGCATAGGCTGCCAGCACCCTTGGCAAGGCCGGGGCTCGTGGGCCCGCGGTACGGTCCTGAAGCTCCGGGCCATGGGGACGGGGACAGCGGCATCGACGTGGCGCTCTGTCCCGCCGGCTCCTTGGGCATGAACCTGATGCACATGCTGGGCGCCGCGGTGATTGCACGGGCCCGCGGCCTTCCGATCGCGCGGCTCTGGCTGCCAGAAGCGTTCGAGCAGCGCTTCCAGCAAGGGGGCGATGTCCTGCCCGGGCTCGAGCTGCACTGGTATCGAACGCTCGAGATGATCGATCGCGAAGGCCGGCCCGGGATCGCCGTGGCAGCCGCACCAGACGCCATCTGGCCTATCGCACTGACCCGCGCGCTAGTCGCCGGCTGGCTGCCGCTCGCGGGCGCAACGGAGGCGCTCGATGCCATGCCGACACTCGCCGCCACCCACACTGTCGCACACTGGGAGGACGCGGGTCACCTCGCGGATGCGCTCGAGGCGCTTGCTGCAGAGCATGATGCCGCGCTTGACAGGTTTCAGGCCGTGGCCGTGGCGACCGAGGCTGCTGGCCGGCGCGCGCTCGAGGCCCTCCTGACAAAGGTGACACTTGATCAGGAGGGTAGAGCATGACGGACCATCCCGAACGCCAAGGCGGGGCTGACGACGCAGGGCGCGTGATCCTCCATCCCGGCCCAGGTGCGGCGGAGGACGCCCTCGAGACCATCCTGCTCGGCATCCAAAGGGCAGTGCCGGGCGCTCGCGCCGCGCTCCCTCCGGACCCGCTCCCGCCAGAGTGGACGCTGATGAGGGCCGTGGAAACGGGGCCTGATGGTATGCGGTTTCCGATCGGGCTGAAGGGGCTAGGCGGTGCGCTCCCGCTTTCGCTGAGCCCCGGGGATCGCCTCCTCTTCCTCTCGCACCCCTGGAGTGGGCGTGTCACGATCGAGGGGCCGGGCCAGACCCATCAGATCTCGCTTGAAGCCAGGGAGACGCGCGTGCTCTCGGTCGATCCCGCAACGGGCGCCAGCGCAGAGATCGCGGCCGCCGACGCCTATCACGCGCGCTTTGAACCACCCGAAGACCGCGGGATAGAGCCGGACCTCATCCCCAGGACCGAAAGCCGCCATGCCCTGGAGAGCGGGATGCTGCGGATCGAGGCGACAGGCTTGCGCCACGCGCAGGCGGAGGGAAGCGAGGTCATCGTGCTCCGGCTCGAGCCCCGTGGTCTCCCCATTGCCGCCGATCTCCGCGGTGCGGCGGAGCGGGCCGGCTGGACCTGCCCCGCGACGATCGAGGCTGCGGGGCGCGACTGGCCGGGTGCGATCAAGACGGAGCGCGGTACGATTGATCTTGCCGCGAGCGAGAGTGGTCGACTGACGCTCCTCTGCCATCGCTGGAGCGGGATCACGGAGATCAGCCTCCGGGACGGGGTCGTCCGTCTCGATCTCTTCGCGCCGGATCCCGCGCTGCTGGAGCTCGATCTCGCAGAACTGGCCGCCTCGACGCGGTGGCGCGATCCTTCGGGGGCGCTTGATGCTGCGGCGGAGGCATCCGCCCCGCCTGCATCATCCGCCGATGAGGCGCATTCGAGCGAGGCGGCGCAGGGTGGAGCAGGGTCAGTCATCCTCGATGAGCCTGTGGCGATCTATGTGCCGCGATGGCGGGGCGTCGCGCTCTCCACGCAAACGCTCTTCCGCCATGCGCTCGCCGTGCCGGAGAGGGCGCAGACCCATCCCAACGACATCACGGAGCAGGATATCGCGCACCATGCGCAGCGCTTGCTCAACACCGGCGCCCGCCATTTCGTGATCTCGGGCGGCGATCTCTTCAACCTGAAGATCATCGACGCAGTGCAGGCGGAGCGGCCGGAGGTGCGCTTCGATCTCCTCTGGCACTCGAACTATCTGCAGATGGGCGAGGCGCATGATTGGAACCTGCTGCGCCATTGGCTGCAGGCCCTGCGCGACGGCAAGGTCACCCGGGTGGGTGCTGTGAAAGAAGGGCTCGAGGAATGGTTTGGCGCCATCGGCGTCGATGCCGTGCCCGTGCCGAATGCCGTCCCACCGCCGATCGCTCCCCCGATGGCACCGGCCATGGCGCGGGAGACCGCGCACCGTGCGCGCGCCCATGCGGCGCAGCATGAGGCTGAACGGTCCGCAGAGGCGCAGCGCGCTGAGGCAGCCGAGGGGAGCGGCGCGGGACCGCGCATCGGCCTCTGGCTTTCGGGCTCGTCGTCCTATCGGAAGACCCCTTGTGCCACGCTTCTGGCGCTGGGGATGATCCCGGGGGCACGGTTATGTGCGGCGGGGCTCGATCCGCAGGCCCGCGCGATCATCGCGCGCATGGGGCTGCCTTTTGCGAGGATCTGGCCCGAGGTTCTGCCGCGCTCGATGCTGCATCGAGAAATGGCGCGGACGGATCTCACGCTCTATGTGACGCTCTCGGAATGCGCGCCGATGGTCCCGCTTGAGAGCTTTGCTCTGGGCGTTCCCTGCCTGATCGGGCCGGGCTGCCGTCTCTTCG
This sequence comes from Pseudomonadota bacterium, assembly GCA_039026635.1. GTDB lineage: Bacteria > Pseudomonadota > Alphaproteobacteria > Rhodobacterales > Rhodobacteraceae > Thermohalobaculum. The sequence goes on along the minus strand of JBCCLX010000143.1, from coordinate 4,961 downwards.
CCGATGATCCCTTCCTGGCGGAGCGGCTGATCGTCAGGCGCCCACTCTCACCCGCGGCGATTGCGGAGAAGGCGCAGCAGGTGTTGCAGGAACGAGAGGAGATCCTCGAGGCATTTCGTCACTATCAGACGCGTCTCGATGCCCGGGCGCGCGACAGCATCGCACGGCTTGTTGCCTGAGACCGGTGCTGACGAAGCGCCTGCCTTACCGCCAAGCCGCATGGTGCTCAGAGACACGGCGCATCGCGGATGACGCCCAATCTGCAGGCACCACTGCATGTTCAAGGTCATCTCTCGACCTGATGGGCAACACGATAGGCCCAATGGTTGGGTTGCTCGGTCCAGCGGAGCAAGGACGGTCTCAGAGCCCATCAAGGAACTTGGGCGAGACTCGAGAAAGTCGGGCAGGGCCTGGGGCGCGTCCCGAAGGACATGGCGGCGCGCGACGGGCGCCGGAGCGTTCGATCTGCGCCGCGGTTAGGCGGCGGCTGCGCGCAGGGCGGCGATGTTGCGCCCGTAGGCATCAGGTGCCGCCACGCTCCCGCCCTTGAAGACAGCCGAGCCTGCGACCAGCACATCGGCGCCGGCGGCAACGACTGCGCCGGCGTTCTCGGGCGTCACGCCGCCATCGATCTCAATATGGATCGGGCGGTCGCCGATCATCGCGCGCAGGGTCTCGATCTTGGGCAGCATGGCCGAGATGAAGGACTGTCCACCGAAGCCGGGGTTCACCGTCATCACGCAGACCAGATCGATGCGATCGAGCACATGGGTGATGGCCTCGGCCGGCGTTGCAGGGTTGAGCGCGACGCCAACACGGCAACCCGCGGCCCGGATCGCCTGCAGGCTACGGTCCAGATGCGGCCCGGCCTCTACATGCGCGGTGATCACATCGGCGCCCGCATCCGCGAAGGCCGCGATGTAGGGATCGACCGGCGCGATCATGAGATGAACGTCGATCACCCGCGCCACATGGGGCCGGATCGCCTTCACCGTGCTTGGCCCAAAGGTGATGTTGGGCACGAAATGGCCGTCCATCACATCCACATGCACCCAATCGGCCCCAGCAGCCTCGATGGCCCGGCATTCGGCGCCGAAATCCGCGAAATCAGCGCTCAGGATCGAGGGAGCAATCTTGATGCTGCGATCGAAAGCCATGGGTTTCTCCTGTCCGCCGCGACACCCCGCGGGCGTTAGGGCGCGACGGGCATTTGGTCAACGTGGGAAAGGGCCCCCGCGAGCGCCTGATCGGGTCAGGTCGAGCGCGTCTTAGGTTTCGGTGACGCGGCGCATCTCGGCGATCAGTGCCGCCTTGGCCTCGAAGCCGATGCCAGGGGTGGTGTGCAGGGCGACATAGCCATCCTCGACGGCGGTGTCGTCCGCGAAGCCGCCAAAGGGGGCGAAGACATCCGGATAGCTCTCATTCCCACCAAGGCCGAGACCGGCGGCGATGTTTAGCGACATCTGATGCCCGCCATGGGGCACCACATCGCGCGCGGAGAAGCCCTGGGCGCGCAGCATCTCGAGCGTGCGCAGATACTCGACAAGGCCGTAGGAGAGCGCGCAGTCGAACTGAAAGACGTCATGGCCCGCGCGCATGCCGCCGTAGCGGGCAAGATTGCGCGCATCCTGCATGGAGAAGAGGTTCTCTCCCGTCGCCAGAGGGGGAGCATAAACCTCGGCAAGAGCGGCCTGGATCTCGAAATCGAGGGGATCGCCGGCTTCCTCGTACCAGCGCAGACCGAAGGGGCTGAGCGCATCGGCATAAGCGAGGGCTGTGGCGCGATCGAAGCGCCCGTTGGCATCGACGCAGAGGCGCGTCCCGTCACCGCCGAGCAGCTCCAGCACCGCCTCGATCCGGGCGAGATCGTCGTTGAGCGGTGCCCCGCCGATCTTGATCTTCACCGTGTCGTAGCCACGGTCCAGATAGGAGCGCATCTCCTCGACGAGCCCGGGGATGCCCTTGTCGCGATCATAATAGCCGCCCGCGGCATAGACCCAGACGCGCGCATCCACGCGCCCGCCCCGATAGCGATCGGCCAGGAGGCGCCAGAGGGGGACGCCCGCGATCTTGGCTGTCGCATCCCAAAGCGCCATGTCGAGCACGCCGATCGCGACGGAGCGCTCCCCATGCCCGCCCGGTTTTTCGCCGGCAAAGAGGATGTCCCAAGCGCGATGCGGGTCGAGATTGCCCGACCCGTCTCCATAGGCATCAGGCTCGGCGGCGCGCAGGCGCGGGATGAAGCGCTCCTCCAGCAGACCGCGCGCCGCGTAGCGGCCGTTGGAGTTGAAGCCGTAGCCGATCACCGGCCGCCCGTCGCGCATCACATCGGTCACGAGGGCGACCACGGAGGCCGTCATCTTCGAGAAGTCGATAAAGGCATTGGCGATGGAGGAGGCCATCGAGGCGGTGGCGTTGCGGATCTCGGTAATGCGCGGGGTCTGAGGCGTCAGGGGCATGGGATCCTGGGCAGGCAGGTTGGGCGCGCGGCTTCAGGCAAAACGGTCGAGGAGCCAGAAGCTGACGGCGAGGACGGCGATGGACAGGGCCGTGAAGCGGCCGTTCCAAAACCAGGTGAGCCGGCGGCCGCTATGCCCTGTCGCCTGTTCGATCATCAGCACGACGGTGGCGAAGGGCGAGCTCGTCATCGAGAGGGCCCAGCCGCATGAGATCGCGAGGGCGGCCCAGGTGATGTCCGCGGGCAGGACGGGAAGCTCGGCGATCAGGGAGCCCACGAAGACCGCCATCATGATGGGGGAGAGGGCAAACTGGCTGAGGAGCGCAACGGTGACCGAGAGGCCGAGGAGGAAGAGCCAGCCGGGCATGGCCGCGATCCCAAGCGCCTCTGCCCATTGCTCAGCCGGGATCAGGGCCGCGGCGGCGCGCCCGATATAGCCGGAGCAGGCGAGGGTGACGGCCAGCGGTGCGGCAGGTGGCAAAGTGCGGCGCAGGATAGCGGCGGCATTGGTGCCCGCGACGGTCAGCCGGTTTCGCGCCGGCCCCTCGGCCTGGAGCGCCAGCCAGCCCAGCATCACCAGCGGTGAGGCGATCATCAGGCCGAAGACGACCGAGCCGCCGAGGATGAGCATGGCTGCGAGCGTGATCCCGAGAAGGGCCGTCGCGACGCCGGCGAGGCGGGCATAGGCGCCGCGCGGGAAGGGCGGTGGCGTCGGGCGCGCGCTTGTCCCGCGGGCCCGACGGAGCGCTGCAAAGCGCGCGCGGTCCTCCGCCCAGCCAACGACTAGGATGACGAGCGCGATCACGGCGCCCGCGGCGATCCAGGGCAGGCGTTCGGCCTCGGGAAGCAGTGTCGCAAGGACCAAGGGCGCGACCGCCGTCGGCGACCAGACAACGCCCCAGGCAAAGCCGCGCAGCATCGCGCCCAACTGACGCCGTTCGCGGATCGGGCCCAGATCGTCCTCTGCGCCCGCCGCGCTTCCCCGTCGGATCAGCGGCGTGAGCAGGCTCACAACGCCGAGGTTGAAGAGCTGCGCCATGAAATGCGTGCCGAGAAAGACCGACAGATAGCGCCGTCCCGGGGGCTGACGGGTGAGGTAGATCCCACAGGTGCGGATCGCCTCGGAGGTCGAAGCAGCCTGCTGCAGGAGCCCGATTAGGAGGATGAAGGCCATCAGAAAGGCCGCCTGATCGAGCGCGCCCGCGAGCACGGCGCCAGGGGTGTCGCTGACCCAGACGACGCCGGCGGAGAGCGCCGAGCAGACGGTTAGCAGATAGACCTCGCGCAGACTGAAGCGGGGCGCAGCGATGGCGACGACTGAGAGGACGCCGAGGCCAGAGAGCAGGCGCGCGGGCAGGGCGCCGGTGGCAAGCCAGACGAGTTCTGCGCCCATCACGGTCAGGAGCGCTGCAAGGATCGCACGGTCGAGCCGGGAGAGGGGCTGCGCCGGCGCCATCGGTCCGGTGGCCATCGGTCCTGGCGCCATCGGTTCTGCCGTCTCCGGCTGCGGGATCGTCTCTGGTCTGTCGGTATGGCCGGCGTCGGGCGTGGTCATCTGGGCCTCCGACGGCGGTCTAGAGCAGGATGGCGGATACGGGAAGCGCGATCCTGTCGCCTCAGCGCGCCTGCCTGCGGCTCTCGGCCTCCTGGAGCAGAAAGAACTCGGCCAGGTTCTCGGGCGTCACAAAGCCCAGAACACCCCCGTTCGGCGCCATCACGGCGGCAACCGGCGCCTCGCTCTCGGCGAGGATCTGCATGACCTCGGGCAGCGGGGTCTCGGCGGCGATGCCGGGCAGATTGAGCGCCATAAAGCTGCGCACCGGCGTGCTCTCGCCCGTTGCCGCCATGGCGTCGACGAGCCCCTGGCGCGTCACCATCCCCTCGAGCCGGCCCTCCGCATCGAGCACGGGGAAGACCTGCTGCGTGGTCTGCAGGAGCAGGCGCGCCGCATCGCGGGCCGTGGCCCAGGTGCGCAGCGCCTCGAATCGGCTGACCATCGCATCGCGCGCCGTGCGGCCATGGGCGCTTGCGATCTCGGCCTCGCGGCGCGACTCGACGCCGGCGGCAAGGAAGATGAAGACGGCGACGAGCAGCAACAGCATGTTCCCGCCCAGAAAACCGAGGATCCCCAGCCCCACGGCCATCACCTGCCCGACCCGGGCCGCCCAAAAGGTCGCGCGCTCGCGGGAGAGCCGATAGTGGAGCAGGGCCCGAAAGATCCGCCCGCCATCGAGCGGAAAGGCGGGCACCATGTTGAAGACGGCGAGCACGATGTTCACCGCGAGCAACTGATCCATGAGCGAAAGCTGCACGTCCTCGAGCCGGGCGACCCCCTCCATCGCGCCCCGTCCGGCGCCAAACACATAGAGCACGACCGCGATCGCCACGTTCACCAGCGGCCCTGCGATGGCAACGACCAGTTCGCGCCCCGGCGTCTCGGGCATGCGCTCGAGCCGCGCCAGCCCGCCGATGGGCAGGATCATGATGTCGGGCGTGCGGATGC
>JBCCLX010000142.1:0-9378 GCA_039026635.1 Pseudomonadota bacterium | reverse complement strand
GGCAACTACAATCCGGGCGCCACAGATGCCTTCCAGGAGGCCGTCGTGTTGCCGCCCGTCCGCCTCGTCCGCGAGGGCGAGATGAACCAGGACATCGTCGACATTCTGCTGCGCAACACGCGCCTGCCGCAGTCTGCCATGGGCGATCTCAACGGTCAGCTCGGCGCGCTCGATCTCGGCGTGAAGCGGCTCGACGCGCTTATCGACGACTACGGCACCGCGACCGTGAGGGCCGCGCTCGATGCTCTTGGGGACCGGGCTGAGGCACTGATGCGCGCAGAGCTTTCAGCGTTGCCGGACGGGCGCTGGGAGGCGGAGGATTTCCTCGACAACGACGGCATCACGGATGTGCCATTGTCGATCCGCGTCGGCCTTGAGATCGTCGGCGATCGGCTGATCCTCGACTTTGAGGACACAGCCCCTGTCACCGCCGGCCCCGTGAACATCGCGCTGCCGACGGCCGTCGCCACCGCCTATGTCGCCATCAAGCATATCTTCCCAAGCCTGCCGGCCAATGCCGGTGTCATGCGCTGCATCGACGTGCGCGTGCCGGAAGGCTCGCTCCTATCCGCCGAGTTCCCCGCACCCGTGGGCGGCTATACCGAGACGATCCTGCGCATGATCGACGTCATCTTTGCCGCGATGGCGAAGGCGGCGCCGGAGCGTACGGTGGCCAACGCCTATGGCACGATCAACGCGCTCTCGCTCTCGGGGCGGCGGGGTGAGACCGGCCAGCGCTGGGTGATGTTCAGCTTCTTCGGCGGTGGGCATGGCGCCTCGGCTGAGGGCGATGGGCTGAACCACGGCAATGCACCCATCTCCACCGCGACGATGCCGCCCATGGAGATCCTGGAGGCGGCCTACCCGGTGCTCTTCCGCCAATGGGCGTTGAGGCCTGACAGCGCGGGGCACGGCCGGCACCGTGGTGGGCTCGGCGCCGTCTATGAGATCGAGCTTCTGGAAGAGCGCGCGGAGGCGTTTCTCTTCGGTGAGCGCGCCCGCTTCGCACCTCGCGGGATCGCCGGCGGCGGGGAGGCGGCCGCGAATGCCTTCGCCTATGAGGATGCGGAGGGCTGGCAGCAACCAGCGCTCGCCTCCAAGGCGCGGGGCATCGCCCTCTCCCGCGGGCAACGTCTGCGGCTTGAGACGCCCGGCGGTGGCGGCTACGGCCCGGCCGCGGCGCGCTCTCCTGCCGCCGTCGCACGCGATGTCGCTCTCGGCTATCTCGCCCCCGATGCGGCCGACCGCGCCTATGGCCAGGACTGGCGGGAGACGCAGGGGGAGGCCGGGGAATGAGCGGCGCGCGCATGGTCGGCGTCGATGTCGGCGGCACCTTCACGGATGTCTTCGTTCTGGACGAGGCCGCGGGCACGGCGCGCGTTGCCAAGGTGCCGACGACGCGGCCCGATCAATCCGGCGGTTTTCTCGCGGGCATCGCGCGGGAGGTTGCGGATCTCGGCGATCTGGCGGTCGTCGTCCATGGCACGACCGCAGGGACCAATGCGCTTCTGGAACGCAAGGGGGCGCGCACGGGCGTGATCACCACGGCGGGCCTGCGCGATGTGCTTGAGATGCGCCGTCGTGACCGGCCGCGCACTTGGGGCCTGCGCGGTGATTTCGCACCCGTTGTGCCGCGCAACCGGCGCCTGGAGGTGCCCGAGCGCACGCTCGCCGACGGCGCCGTCTTGGAGCCCCTGGACCTTGACGCTGTGCGCGCGGCTGCGGGGCGCCTGCGGGAGATGGGCTGCGAGGCCGTGGCGATCTTGTTTGCCAATGCCTATGCCAACCCGGCGAACGAGGTTGCCGCTGCCGAGGCCGTGCGCGCCCTATGGCCAAACGCCCATGTCACGGCCTCGGCCGAGATCCTGCCCGAGATCCGCGAGTTCGAGCGCTTCTCCACCGCCGCCCTCAACGCCTATCTCCAACCCGAGGTGGCGGGGTATCTCGACCGGTTGGAACGCGCGCTGAAGGATGGCGGCTTCGAGGGCGAGTTCCTCATCGTGCAGTCGAACGGTGGGGTGATGTCAGCCACCACGGCCTGTGCCCGCCCGGTGCGCACCGCCCTCTCCGGCCCCGCCGCCGGCGTGATCGCGGCGGGCTACATCGCGGGCTGCGCCGGTTTCCCGAATGTCATCACCGGTGACATGGGGGGGACCAGCTTCGACGTCGCTCTGATCGCGGACGGCGCCTCCGTCCTCAGCCCCGAGACGAGCATCGACTTCGGCCTTACTATCCGCTCGCCCATGATCGAGATTGCGACGATCGGCGCAGGCGGCGGCTCCATCGCCTCGGTAGACGTTGGAGGCATGCTGGCTGTCGGACCCGAGAGCGCGGGCTCCGATCCCGGGCCTGTCGCCTATGGCCGGGGCAATGAGCGACCGACGGTGACTGACGCCAACCTCGTGCTCGGCCGGATCGATCCGGCGAGCCCCATCGGCGGCATCGGCAGGCTCGACCTTGAGGCTGCGCGCGCCGCCATCGACGCGCATATCGGCCGGCCCCTCGGCCTCGGCACCGAGGCTGCCGCCGAAGCGGTGCTACGGGTCGCAAACTCGGCCATGGCCGGCGCCATTCGGCTCGTCTCCATCGAGCGCGGCTTCGATCCGAAGCGCTTCGCCTTCATGCCCTTCGGCGGCGGTGGGGCGCTCCATGCGGGGGCGATGCTCGCGGAGGTGGGCCTCGCGCGTGCCATCGTGCCCCGCTACCCGGGCGTGACCTCTGCCATGGGCTGCGTCATCGCCGATATGCGCCAGGATTTCGTGCAGACGGTGAACGACCTGTTGAACACGCTCGACACCGCCGCGCTCGGTGCCCTGATGCAGGCCCATCTCGAGGAGGGCCATCGCCTGCTCGACGCTGCGCGCACCCGCTTTGAGCGGCGCGATGCCGAGTTTGCGCTCGACATGGCCTATGTGGGCCAGACGCATACGGTGTCGGTCCCGCTGCCCGTGACGCTCTCGGAGGGTCGTGTGGAGACGCCGACGCATGACGCCGTGGCGACGGCCTTCGACGCCGCCTATCGCGCGAGCTACGGGCGACTTCTCGATGGCGGCACCCGGCGGTTGATGAACCTGCGGAGTGCCGTGATCGGCCGGCGCCCGAAATTCGACCTCGCAACGCTTGCGCCTGCCGAGGGCGGCAGCGTCGAGGCCGCCTGCCTCGGCAGCCGGCCGGTGCATTTCGGGGGGACCTGGCAGGAGACGGCGCTCTACCGCCGGCTGGAGCTGCCTGTCGGCGCTCTGATCCCGGGGCCGGCCATCCTCGTCCAACCCGACACCACCATCCTGATCGAGCCCGGCCTTGCGGGGCGTGTGGACCGCTTCGGCAACATCGTCATCGCGCCGGAGGGCTTGGCAGCGGAAGGAGACGCGCCATGAGCGAGATCATCGAGCCGCGCCGCACGGCCCTCCTGACCATCGATCTGCAGAACGACTTTCTGCACCCGCAAGGCGCCTACGGTCGCGCGGGGCAGCGCTCGGACACCATCGCCGCGCTGCCTGAGAGGATCGCCTCAGTGCGCGACGCGCTGCGCGCCCGCGGCGGCGTGTATGTCTCAGCCCAGTTCACGTTGGTGCCGGGTCCAGGTGGTGCGCCGCTGATCGCGCCGCATCTGAAGAAGCTCCGCCCCTTCCTCGGGAAGGGCGATTTCGCCCCCGGCGCTTTCGGCCACAGCCTCGTCGACGCGCTGGCGCCGGCGGATTACACGGTGGAGAAGGTCGCCTATTCAGCCTTCTATCAGACACGCCTCGAATACACCCTGCGCGCCCTCGGCATCCGTGCGCTCATCGTCGGTGGTATCGTCACGAACGGCGGCGTCGCCAGCACTCTGCGCGATGCGCATCTGCGTGATATCCCCACGGTGCTCCTGTCGGACGGCTCGGCCGCTTTCGATCCGGCGGTGCACGAGGCGACGCTCACCTCGCTCGCCACCGTCACTCGCGCGATGACCTGCGCCGAGGCGATCGCGATGCTGGAGGGTGCGCCATGAGCCTCAAGTCCCGCCTGGCCGAGAGCCGCATCCTCGTCGCCCCAGGCGTCTACGATGGCCTGACCGCGGCGCTCGCCGCAGAGGCGGGTTTCGAGGCGCTCTACCTCTCAGGCGCTGCCGTCGCCTACACGCGCCTCGGTCGGCCGGACATCGGGCTGACCTCGATGACCGAGATGGCGGATACCATGGCGCTGATCGCGGATCGGGTGGCCCTACCGGTGATCATCGATGCCGATACGGGTTTCGGCAACGCGCTCAACGCCGAACGGACGATGCGCGCCTATGAGCGCGCGGGCGCGAGCGCGCTGCAAGTAGAGGACCAGACCTACCCCAAGCGCTGCGGCCATCTCTCCGACAAGTCCCTGATCTCCGCGCATGAGATGGCTGGCAAAATCCGCGCAATGGCCGATGCCCGTGCGCGCTCGGAGACGCTGATCGTCGCCCGCACGGATGCGATCGCGGTGGAGGGTTTCGATGCGGCGGTGGACCGCGCGGGCACCTATCTCGAGGCCGGCGCGGATGTGCTCTTCATCGAGGCGCCGCGCGATGCGGAGGAGCTCGCCCGCGTTGCCGCAACCTTCCAGGGCCGCGCGCCGCTCCTTGCCAATATGGTCGAAGGCGGGGCCACGCCCATTCGGGAGGCGGCGGATCTTGAGGCGCTCGGCTTCTCCATCGCGATCTTCCCGGGTGGCATCGTGCGCGCGCTGGCCCATGCCGGGCGGGACTATTACCGCAGCCTCGCCGAGCACGGTTCGAACCGCCCGTTCTCGGGCCGAATGTTCGACTTCGCGGGCCTCAACGAGGTGATCGGCACGGGCGAGATGCTAGCGCGCGGCCGTCGCTACGAAGGCGGTGGGGCTGACGGGGACTGATGGCCGAGGTCCGCTCGCCGCCGCCGGAGGGTTTTCCGCTCAGCGTCGATACGCTCGTCGTCGGCGCGGGTGCTGCCGGACTGACCGCTGCACTCGCCGCGCGGGATGTCGGGCGCGAGGTGCTCGTGCTCGAACGCGATCCGGTGCCGGCAGGCTCCACGGCGCTCTCCGCCGGCCTCGTCCCCGCCGCCGGCACAGCGCTCCAGGCCGCGGCTGGGATCGAGGATGACTGGCAGCGCTTCGCAGCGGACATCCAGAAGAAGGCGCAAGGCGAGAACGAGCCTGCCCTTGTGGAACGTCTGGCAAAGGGCGCCGCCCCGGCGGTCGAATGGCTCGCCGCCCGCCACGGGCTGCCCTTCGATCTCGTCGACGACTTCGACTATCCAGGTCACACACACCGGCGGATGCACGGCCTGCCCTCCCGCTCCGGTACTGAGCTTGTCGACCGGCTGCGCAGCGCCGCGGAGACGTCAGGCGTCGACATTCCCTGCGGCGCCACGGTCACCACGCTCTTCGCCGCGGGCCAACGCATCGAGGGGGTCGCCCTCGTTCGGCCGGACGGGACGGAAGAGCGCATCGGCTGCGCCCGGCTCGTGCTGGCCTGCAACGGGTTTGGGGGTAATCGGGCGATGGTGGCCGCTCAGATGCCCGAAATCGCGGATGCGCTGTGGTTCGGGCACGATGGCAACCGTGGTGAGGCCGTGCTCTGGGGCCAGGCGCTCGGGGCCGCCACGCGGCATCTCGGCGCCTATCAGGGCCACGGCAACGTCGCGCATCCCCATGGCATCCTCATCACCTGGGCCACGATCGCCGAGGGTGGCGTCCAAGTGAACTGCGAGGGCCGGCGCTTTTGGGATGAAAGCCAGGGCTACTCCGAGGCCGCCCGCGCCGTCCTCGCCCAGCCGGGATCGGAGGCCTTCACCGTCTTTGACGCGCGCATTGCCGGCATCGCACGCCAGTTCGCCGATTACCGTGCCGCGGAGGCTCAGGGCGCCGTCCTAGAGGGCCAGACGCCGGAGGCCATTGCCGCCGCCCTAGGATTGCCGACCGATGCGCTGGCCGCAACGCTGGGCGCCATTCCCACCGGTGGAACCGATGCTTGGGGGCGACACTTTGCAGAGCCTCCGCTCGCGCCCCCCTATCTCGGTGTGCGGGTGACGGGCGCGCTGTTCCACACGCAGGGTGGCCTCGTCACTGGGAGGGACGCGCGGGTTCTGGACGACGACGGGCGGGCGTTTCCCAACCTCTACGCCGCCGGCGGTGCTGCCTGCGGCGTCTCTGGCTCAGGCGATGCGGGCTACCTCTCCGGTAACGGTCTCCTTTCGGCAATCGTCCTTGGCCGCCTCGCCGGCGCAGCACCCTTCGCGCCCTCAGCACCCTGAACCCTCCCGAGGCCATCCCTGGCGTCCAGGTGATCCGAGTGCGGCACCACGCTCTCTCGTTGCCACATCGCCGCTGCCTACGGCCAGACGTGCCGGGCCGGGGTAGAACGAGGTCACCAAGCCTGTCTTCGACGGATGTTTGAACCGAGCGAGCCCGTGGTTTTCATGGCGACGAATGGCGAGCACGCACCGCATCCCCTCATGGCTGCGGCGCACAGGAACTGGTGCCAGTCTCAGAGATCGACCGCTCCGAAGACCCTTCTCCCACGGGTCTTCGCCAGCTCCGAGAGCCCTTCGGGTCTGGAGGTGTAAGCAAGCGCTCGGCCGCTCGCGCCCTCTCGGCCGGTGCGTTTCCGGGGTGTGAGGATGTGGGTTGTGGAGCTGGCCTACGCTTGCTCGCGTTGTTCCGGAGCGCTTGGGGACAGGGTGCCTGTGGTTTTGCCGCGTCCGCGTTAGCGACGGCCGCCGCGTCCTCCCCCTGGACCGCCGCCCGGGCCGCCGCGGCCGCCTGCAGGACCACTACCGGGGCCTCCTCGACCGCCGGCGGGGCCGCTGCCTGGCCCACCACGGCCGCCTGCGGGGCCAGCTCCAGGGCCACCTCGGCCTGCACCGGGACTGCTCGCCGTGTCGCCGGGGCCGTCGGTGTCGCCGGATCTCTGTCCGGGGCCAGACCCGTCGCCGAGGCCTGCAGGCCCGTCACGGCCCAAGGGCCCCGGGCCGCGAGAGCCCAAACCTTGGCCCGGCCCTGGGCCTATCCCTTGCCCCAAACCTTCGCCCAATCCTTGGCCTTGGCGGTCTCGGGCATTGGCGCCGATGCCGCGTGGCGCCGATCCCAGCACGCCGGGTCCGACGCTACCGGGGTTGCGCGTCCCTGGAGCCGCTCCCGAGAGCACGCCAGGAGGCGCCTGTGGCGCGCGAGAACGCGGTGCCGTGCCGATCCGACTGACATCGAGGCGATCGCGGAGTTCCCCCCGCAGGGACGCGAGCGCAGCCGCAAGAAAACCCGGGCCGCCGAAGGTTGCCCGCGGTGCATCCGGCAGGGCGGATGCCCGGCGCCCCAGTCCGCTCAACCCCGTCACCGCCCCTTCGAAGAGGCCGAAGGCGCCGATCCAGTCCGGATCCACGGCGATCCTTGGCTGCCCGGAAAGCCGTGCGCCCGAGGCATCGGTCCGCGGATATCCCTGCACCGAGAGCGATCCCACGCCGGGCGCGAGCGGCGTTGCATAACGCGGCCCGATCGTCTCGGCGGTGAGCGTCTGGTCTCGATACATTCCGGTTGCCGTGAGGGCGAGCGTCGTCCCTGGCGGAACGGTCATGGCCGTTGCCACTGCGACACCGCCGATCCGTAGCCCCCCCTCAGCACCGATCGAGACGGGACCGGTGAGGCTGTCGGGCAGGCTCGGATCGACGAGGCGCAGATGATGAGCCACGACACGCGTGTCGTTCCAGAAACCGGAGACGGCGACCCGGGCGCGGAGGGGCAGCTTCGCGAGCGCAAGGGGCGCGCCGGACCGGTCTCGGATCAAGGCGTCGTCATGGATCTGCACAGTCACGCCCAGCACCCGGATCTCCTTGGTGTCGAGATCGAGCGCTGTCACGGGGCCGACCAGCGGCAGATACCGCACGAGGCGTCGCGCGAAGAGCCCCTCTTCGGTGTCTTGGGCGAGCGCCAGCAGGACCTCACCGGTCTCAAGGGTGGTGACCGGGCTATCGCCGATGACGGATGCGACGGGCGCGTCGACGTCATGCAGAAGGCGCAGTCCGTTTACATGAATGCTGCCGAAGCCCGTGATGACGCCGAGGATGCCGGTCCCGCCGAGGCCCCCATCCGTCTCGTCCTCACCGCCGCCAGCGGCCTCCGCGACGCTGTCTGCCGGGATCTCGCGCTGGTCGGATGCTGTGCAGGCGGTGAGGGCGAGGATGAGGACGAGGCCCAGCACCCGTCCCAAAGGCCGCTCCAGGACCCATCTCAGCGTGCCGGGGAACAGCGTCATTCGGACCCGCCTTCTTTGCCAGTGCGATACACGAAGGCGCCCACACGAAACCGTTCGGTCGCATCGGCCTTTCCGGCGCTGGCGCGTTGATGGTCGAGCGCGGCGGCGTTCAGCTCCTCCAGCAGCGCTTGCTGACGCTTGCGGGCCAGGGCTTCCAGCGCGGTCGCCGCCTCGGGGGTGAGCTTATTGTAGTGAACGGCGCGCTCGAAGAACGGGCCAGGCTCGGGCGCGGCGACCAGATTGGCGGCGGCGGCTTCCGCGTGATCGCCGAGGTTGGAGGCGTAGTAGGCGATCAGCAGCGCCTCATCGCGGCTCGGTAAGAGGCTGTCGGCAAGCAGGCGGATCTCATCGGATGCCTCGTCATGGGCGATGAGCCCGAGGCGCTTCATCTCATCGAGGATTGTGCGGGGATGCACATCGCGCCCGATCTCGAGCACCAGGGCCTCGAAACTGAGACCCGCATCGGCCGAGCGGGGCAGCGCCACCGGGTTACCCGTGTCGTCACTGTAGCGTGGGTCGGTGCGCCAGAGGGTGATCACGCGGGGGATCGGGCCCATGCTCGCCGGGATCTCATCCGTCGCCGGAGCGTCGCGATGCGCCCGGATATCGCGTCGCTGTAGCCCGGTCAGCAGGCTGATGCGGCTGTCGGTCATCCGCTTGGGCCCGAGGTTGAAGTGGCTGACCGCTTCCTCGATCAGCAGCTCCTTCAGCATCTCGGTGAGCTGCGGATAGGTCAGTCCGCGCGCGATCATCGTCCGCACCAGCGGACGGAGGATCCGCCGCATCGCAGCTCGAAACGACGCGGCCATCACGTTCTCACCCCTACACTCATGAATGGGCAATTAGCCCATTTTTTCCTTGACCGCAAGGAGCCGCTCCGGCAGGTCAGATATGGGCGATTTGCCCATTTATGCAGAGTGGAGACGACCAATGCCAAGACTGTTGAAAGCCGCCCGAGGCTTCGCCGCCGCCGAAGAAAGCTGGCAGGGCCCGGGCAGCATCGCCGCCGAGATCGCCGCTTTCATGGGGCTCTCCGGGGATCCGACCGCGCTCGAGCTCTCGGATCTCGACGCCTCGGAGGACTTCTTCATCACGGAATCCGAGGACGGGAACGCGGTGCTCAACGGACCACGCGGCTCTCG
>JBCCLX010000141.1:0-9465 GCA_039026635.1 Pseudomonadota bacterium | reverse complement strand
TGCTCTGGGGATCCCCGAGCGTCCGGCCCTGGCCGTGACGGCCCATGCCTTCACCAGCCAGGCCGACAGCTTCATCGCAGCCGGGTTCGAAGCGCGTCTCTCAAAGCCGCTGAGGATCGCGACGCTGGCCGAACAACTCGCCAAAATCCCGCGGGCCGAGCCCCTCGCTTCGGCAGACCCCGTCGATGGCGCACCCAGCCCTGACCCGAGCACCGAGCCCAGCGCTGATGCGAGCACGGCACCCAGCCCTGAGGACGGCACCGCCGGCGCAGCCCTCGACGCACCAACGGCGGCATCGGCCACGACTGAGAGCAGGGCCGGTAACGAGGAGCCGTCTGTGGATGCATCGGAGGAGGCGCCCCAAAAGGCGCCCCCCCTGCCGCCGGCCGTGGCGCGAGCCCTGCGCGGTTAGCGCGCCATCCGTGCCGAGCGGATCGGTCCTCGCCGGTCATCGATAGTCGATGATGGTGCGCGGGGAGCTGATCCGATCAGATCCGGCCCGGTCGCCTGCGAACGCGCGGGCTCAGGCCGCGACAAGAGCCAGAGCTCAGGCCGGGGGTGGCAGGAAGTCGACCTCGTGCTCGGCCGAGATGCGGACGAGCTCGGCCGGATCAGTCACGCCATCCAAACGGCCGAAGAGGTCGAACAGCCCCCGTGTCGGCGCCACGCCGAAGACCGAGACGGCGGTCGCCCCGGAGCGGTTGAAGATGCCATGTGCGATGCCCATGGGCAGGCGCACCATATCGCCGGGGCCTGCCGTCAGCACCTCCGTGCCGAATTCGACCTCGAGCGCCCCCTCCAGCACCTGGATCCACTCGTCCTGGCTGCGGTGGATATGCGGGGGCACGAAAGTTCCGTCGGGGATGACCGCATGCCAGACGAAGGCGCGTTCGGACACCAAGAGCGTGCTGTAGGTGTGGCCGACGACGTTCCATGCCGGTGCTTTATGGGCCTCTCCGGCGCGCGTGATCCCCTTGTCGAGCTGCATCCATGGTCTCCTTCTCCCAGATACCCCGTCATCGCCGATGCCAGCGCGCGGCGCCAGGGTTCAGACCGGAAAGGAGGCCGGGGGTATCGGCGCCCGCGCCCGATGCCGTCGGCGCGGACCCGGCCTGAGCAGGGATCTCACCGAAATGAGCCGATCAGGTTGCGGGCTGGCTTAGAGATGGAGATGGCGGTCGATGACGTCGGGATCGGCGGCCAGATCCTGAGCGCGCCCGCGCCACACCGTCTCCCCGCGCTCGAGGATGACATGGGCATCGGCGAGACGTTCGAGCGCGGCGAGGTTCTTGTCGATCACCAGGATCGCTTCGCCTTCGGCCTTGAGCGCGCCCAGCCTATCCCAGATCTCGGCGCGCACGAGGGGTGCGAGCCCTTCGGTCGCCTCGTCCAAGACCAGGAGGCGCGGATTGGTCATGAGCGCGCGCGCGATGGCCAGCATCTGCTGCTCGCCACCCGAAAGGCGCGCCCCAGGGCTCTCCCGACGCTCAGCGAGGCGCGGGAAGAAGGCGTAGCAGGCGGCCAGGTCCCAGCGGCCCGGCGCCCCCGTCGCGGTTACGGGACGGGCAGCGGCGCGGAGGTTCTCCTCCACTGAGAGGGTTGGGAAGACCTGGCGACCTTCCGGCACCAGGCCGAGGCCGGCGCGGGCCATCCGATGGGGGGGGCTGCCGGTCATGGGCTGCCCGTCGATGCGGATCACACCGGCCGTGGCGGGCAGCAGGCCAAACAGGGTCCGCACCGTCGTCGTCTTGCCCATGCCGTTGCGGCCGAGCAGCGTGACGACCTCGCCATGGGCGACGGAGAGCGAGACGCCGCGCAACACCTCGACGGTGCCGTAGCCCGCATGCAGGTCCTCGATCTCGAGGAGCGCGCTCACGCTTCCTCTCCGAGATAGGCGGCGCGGGCCGCGGGGTCGGCGCGCACGGCCTCCGGCGCACCGCTCGCGATGATGCGGCCGCGGTCGAGGAGCGAGACTCGATGGGCCAGTGCGAAGACGGCATCCATATCGTGCTCGACCAACAGCAGGGGCACCTCACGCGCGATCTCAGCCAGCCGTTCGACCAGCGCGCGTCCCTCGGCATGGCCAAGGCCGGCCATCGGCTCGTCGAGCATCAAGGCGCGGGGGCGGGTGGCGAGCGCTACGGCCAGTTCGAGGAGCCGCCGCTCGCCATGGCTGAGGCTGCCCGCCTGCACCTGGGCACGCTCGGCGAGGCCGAGGGGGGCGAGCACTGCCATGGCCGCTTCGTTGAGCGCGCGCTCGGCGCTGGCCGCGCGCCAGAAGCGAAAGCTCGAGCCTGACTTGGCCTGCACGGCGAGAGCCGCGTTTTCGAGCACGCTGAGCCCGGGGATGACGGCGGTGATCTGAAAGCTGCGGCCGAGGCCGCGTTGGGCTCGTGCGGCGGGTCCGAGCGCGGTGATGTCTTCGCCGGCGAAGAGGATGCGACCGGCATCCGGAGCCAAGAGGCCCGTGATCTGCTGCATGAGCGTGGTCTTGCCGGCGCCGTTGGGCCCGATCAGCGCATGGCACTCTCCGGGCATGAGCGTGAGGTCGACGCCATCGGTGACCGTCAGCGCGCCAAAGGCTTTGGAAAGGCCCTGGAGATGCAGGATCGGCGCTGTCATGCGTTGAGGCCCATCGTCAGTCCCGCGCGCCAGCGAGGCGGGAGAGCGCGGCCATCAACCCTCCGCGGGCGAAGAGGACCAGCAGGACGAGAAGCGGGCCGAAGATCAGGCGCCATTCGTGCAGAACAAGGCTGAGCCCTTCCTCGAGCGCTACGAAGACGATGGCGCCGAGGAGCGCGCCCGACCGTGTGCCGATGCCCCCGATCAGCACCATCATGATCAGATCGCCCGAGCGCTGCCAGGCGCCGGCGGCGGGGCTCACGAATTCGGCCTGATGGGCGAGCAGGAACCCCGCGATCCCGGCGATCATGCCGGCGATGGTGTAGGCGGCGAGGCGATAGCGGAAGACCTCGAAGCCGAGGGTTTCGACGCGCACGGGGGCCTGGCGCGCGGCGTTGAGCACGCGGCCGAAGCGGGATTTCGAGAGTCGGGCGAGCGCGATCCAGGTGAGCGCCAGCGTGGCGAGGATGATCAAGAAGAGGCTGATCTCGTCCTGCAGGAGGCTGGTGCCGAAGAGCTCGGACGTGGACCAAAGGGTGAGGCCGTCATCCCCGCCGTATTGACTGAGCGAGGCGGTGGCGAAGAACAGCATCTGCCCGAAGGCGAGCGTGATCATGATGAAATAGACGCCGGAGGTGCGCAGCGAAATCGCCCCGGTGATCAGCGCGAAGAGGGCGGAGATGACGATCACGAGCGCGAGGATGGCCGTGGCGTCATAGAGCCCTTCTTCGAGGGCGATGCCCGTGACATAGGCACCGAGCGCGATGAAGGCGGCATGACCGAGGCTGACAAGCCCGGCTTGGCCGATCAGGAGGTCGAGCGAGATGGCGGCGATGGCGAGGATCATCGCCTTCATCGCGAGGCCCGTGATGTAGGCATCAGCCCCGCTCCAGGGCAGTGCCGCGAGGAGCACGAGCAACACGGCGCCGATGGTCCAGTCGAGCCGGTCGTGCGCGGTGAGGCGCGGTGCCTCTACGGCGGGAAGGCTCGCCCCCGTCATGCCATGCCCTTGGCCGGGAAGAGCCCGGTCGGGCGGAAAAAGAGGACCCCGGCCATCAAGACATAGACGAGCATGGAGGCGATGGCGGGGCCGATCTGATTGGCGGCGGAGGCATCGAGGAAGAGGCGCAAACCGTCCGTCACCAGGCTGCGGCCGAGGGTGTCGACAAGGCCCACGAGGAGGGCGGCGATGAAAGCGCCGCGGATCGAGCCGATCCCTCCGATGATGATCACGACAAAGGCAGTGATCAGCAGGTCGTCGCCCATGTTGGGCTCGACCGAGAAGATCGGGGCGGCGAGTGCGCCCGCGAGGCCCGCGAGCATGGCGCCGAAGCCGAAGACGACCATAAAGAGACGGTGGATATCGGTGCCGAGGGCCGAGACCATATCCGGATTTGTGGCGCCTGCACGGATCAGCATGCCGGTGCGCGTGTGGTTGACCACGAGATAGAGAACGGCCGCGACGGCGAGTCCGACGCCGATCAGGACCAGGCGATAGACCGGATAGAGCAGCCCGTCCGTGAGCGGGATGGTGCCGGAGAGCCAGAGGGGCAAGTCGAGGGTGAGGGGCGTGGGGCCCCAGATGACCCGCGCGGCCTCGTTTAGAAACAGGATGATGCCGAAGGTGGCGAGCACCTGGTCGAGATGGTCGCGGTCGTAGAGGTGCCTGAAGATCAGAAACTCGAGCGCGAGCCCGAGGAGGAGGGCTGTGAGAAGCCCCAGCGCGAGGCCTGCGAGGAAACTGCCGGTGAGGCCGGTAAAGGCGAGGGCGAGATAGGCGCCGACCATGTATTGCACGCCATGGGCAAGGTTGATGAAGCCCATGACGCCGAAGACGAGGGTGAGACCGGCGGCTACGAGAAAGAGGAGCACGCCGAGCTGGAGGCCGTTGAGCAGCTGGATCAGGAGAAGCGTTGTCGACATCGCGCTTCCTCTGGCCTCTCGGCGCGGGAAGGGCAAGAGGGCGTGAGCGGGGTGCAGGCATTAGGCGCGGGCTGATGGACGCCCGTTCCCTCGTCGCGGGCTGCGCCCGCGCCTTGGGATACGCCCGCCCACCAGCCCGCGCCCCGCGATCTCGGGGTCTGGCCGGTGGGCGGGTCAGCAGTCACTACATCTTGCACTCGGAGGCGAAGCTGTCCGGGGCGTCGTTGAGGACCTGGGCGACGATCTGGGTCTGGAACTTGCCGTCAGCGCGCTTGGCGACCTGGGTCAGGTAGAAGTCCTGGATCGGATAGTGATTGGCATTGAAGGCGAAATCGCCGCGCAGGCTGCGGAAGTCAGCCTTTTGGAGCGCCGCGATGAGCGCGCCCTTGTCGGAGGTGTCACCGCCGGTCGCCTCGAGCGCCGAGGCGATGAGGAGTGCGGTGTCATAGGCCTGCATGGCGTAGCCGCCGGGCACATAGCCGTATTTCGCTTCGAAATCGGTGACGAAGCGGGCCGAGCGGGGCAGCTCTTTGTCGGGTGCCCAGTTGCCCACCGAGAACATGCCCACCGCATCGTCCTGCTGGGCGGGCAGCGTCGTCTCGTCGACGGTGAAGGCCGAGAGGAAGGTCATGCGTTCGGTGAGGCCCGCGGCGCTGAACTGTTTGACGAGGCGCACGCCCATGCCGCCGGGCATGAAGGTGTAGATCGCATCCGCGCCGGAAGCGGCGATGCGCGCGATCTCGGCGGAGAAATCCTTATGGCCGAGCGGCGTGTAGACCTCGTCGGCGATCTCGCCGGTGAAGGTCGTCTTGAAGCCTTCGATCTGATCGCGGCCGGCCTGGTAGTTGGGCGCGAGCAGGAAGACCTTTTCGAAGCCCTCGGCCGTGGCATGGGTGCCCATGGCCTCGGCGTTCTGGTTGTTCTGATAGGAGGTGACGAAGAAGTTCGGATGGCAGTTGCGACCCGCGAAGGTGGAGGGGCCGGCGTTGGGGCTGATCAGGATGGTGTCGGACTCGATCACCGGCTTGAAGACCGCCTGCAGCATGTTGGAGAAGATCGTGCCGACGACGAAATCAACTTCGTCGGAAGAGACGAGTTTTTCCGCGCGGGTCAGCGCCACGTCGGGCTTGAGTTCATCGTCTTCTACGATCAGCTCCGCCTCGACGGGCCCGAGCTTGCCGCCCATGTCCTCGAGCGCCAGCGTGAAGCCGTCGACCGCCTGCTTGCCGAGCGCACCCGGCGGACCCGACAGCGTGACGATCATGCCGACTTTGACCGGCTCGGCGACGACCGGCGCGGCGGCGATCAGCGCGAGGGCTGCGGTGAGCGCTCCGGCGATGGGGGTGGCGGACAGTTTCATGGCGGTCTCCCAGTTGATGCCAGTTTCCCTATGGCGCGGCGGGGCGCGCATCGGCGCCCGGCGGACGCATCGGGTGATGAGGTTGAGCGGCAGAACAGCGCCTTTTTGCTCAGGGCGCAACGGTTTCCTGCCGAGACGGCGATTGTCTGGGGCGCGGGGATTGGTCATCAGCTTGCCACCGTGCCTTGCGTCCGAGCCGTGCTCTGGGCTTGATGGCGACCAAGAACAGCCGAGGAGGAAACGGCAATGACCGGGCGTGAGAGCGAGACGACGGGCGTGGCCGGGCAGCCCTGCATCATCTGTGTAGCGATCACGGGCTCGGTGCCGACCAAAGCCGACAATCCCGCCGTGCCGATCACAGTGGCCGAGCAGGTGGAGAGTACGAAGGCGGCCTTTGACGCCGGCGCCAGCATCGCCCATTGCCATGTGCGCAACGACGACGGGACACCGTCTTCGGATCCTGAGAAGTTCGCGCGGCTGAAAGAGGGGATCGAGCGCCATTGCCCCGGCATGATCGTGCAGTTCTCCACGGGCGGGCGCTCGGGTGCGGGGACGGCGCGCGGGGGCATGCTCCCGCTCGAGCCAGACATGGCTTCGCTGACGGTGGGCTCCAACAACTTCCCCACCCGCGTCTACGATAATCCGCCCGATCTGGTGGATTGGTTGGCGGGTGAGATGCGGACCCATGCGATCAAGCCGGAAATCGAGGCCTTCGACCTCAGCCACATCTTCAAGGCGGTTGAAATGGCGGGGGACGGCCGGATCGCCGCGCCGCTCTACGTGCAGTTTGTGATGGGGGTGAAGAACGCCATGCCCGTCGACCGGCCGGTCTTCGATTTCTATGTCGAGACCTTGAAGCGTCTCGCACCGGACGCTGCTTGGTGCGGGGCCGGTATCGGCCGTCATCAGGCGACGCTCAACGAATGGTGCATCGCCGCTGGTGGCCATGCGCGCACGGGGCTGGAGGACAACATCCGCCTCGACCGTGAAACCCTCGCGCCCTCCAATGCAGCGCTCGTCGAGCGGACGGCGGAGATCTGCGCGCGCCATGGCCGGCCGGTGGCGACGCCGGCAGAGGCCCGCGCCATCCTGGGGCTGAGGCCCGCTGCATGAGCACGGGCGCCCCCATCCATGTCCTGAACGGGCCCAACCTCAATCTGCTCGGCACGCGCGAGCCGGAGATCTATGGGCATGAGACGCTGGCGGATGTGGAGGCGCTCTGCCGGCAGGTAGCGGGCGATCTCGGCCATGAGGTCGTGTTTCGCCAGACCAATGCCGAGGGAGAGCTGATCGGCTGGGTGCAAGAGGCGCGGCAGGCGATCGGGATCGTGATCAATCCTGCAGGCTACACCCATACGAGCGTGGCTCTGCGCGATGCGATCGCGGCGTGCGACTGCCCGGTGATCGAAGTGCATCTCTCGAATGTGCATGCGCGCGAGCCTTTTCGCGCTCACTCCTATGTCTCTCCCGTCGCCTCGGGCGTGGTCGCGGGCTTTGGGGTGGAGGGTTATGCAGTGGCGATCCGGCGGATTGCTGGCCTGAGCGGCGGCTGAGGGCTCTAGAAGATGCGGGTGACGCGCATCCGGGCTGCAGCACAGAGCGGACAGGAGGGTATGAGCCATGCTGAGGCTAGCGATCTTTGATGTCGATGGCACGCTGGTGGACAGTCAGGCGGCGATCCTGGCGGCCATGAAGGGTGCTCATGCCGCCGTGGGCTTGCCCTTGCCGCCGCGCGAGAACCTGCTTGGAATTGTCGGGTTGTCCCTGCCGCAAGCCATGGCAGCGCTGCATCCCGAGCGTGAGACGGCCGCGCATCACGGGCTTGCCGAAGCCTATCGCCAAGCCTTCAAGGCGCTGCGCGCGGCTGGTGGTGGGGAGACGGATGTGCCCTTCTACCCCGGCGCGCGCGAGGCGCTCGCGCGGCTCGACAAGGCGGGATGGCTCTTGGCGGTGGCCACGGGCAAGGCCCGGCGCGGGCTCAACCATCTGCTTGAGATCCATGGGCTCGAGCATCTGTTCGTCGCGACGCAGAGCGCCGATGATGCGCCTTCAAAGCCCCATCCCGGCATGGTGGAGAACATTCTACGCGCCACGGGGGTCGAGGCCACGCGGGCGGTGATGATCGGGGATACGGCCTTCGACATGGCCATGGGCCGGGCAGCAGGGGCTGGCGCGATCGGCGTCTCCTGGGGCTATCACCCGGTGCCGCGGCTCTATGAGGCGGGCGCAGAGCTGGTGATCGAGGAGTTCGCCGCCCTCGATGACGCCCTCGAGAGCGTGGTCGCCGAGGCGCCTGCATG
Source organism: Pseudomonadota bacterium (assembly GCA_039026635.1). Taxonomy (GTDB): domain Bacteria; phylum Pseudomonadota; class Alphaproteobacteria; order Rhodobacterales; family Rhodobacteraceae; genus Thermohalobaculum. The sequence continues at coordinate 1,260 of JBCCLX010000141.1, read as the reverse complement.
AAGCGATTTTGGACGCAGACGCGGGTCGCGGCCGTTGAAGGCGGCTTCGAACTGCGTCTCGATACGCGGCCGATCCGCACGCCCGGCAAGCGCGCGCTGATCCTGCCCACCGCGACACTGGCCGAGGCGATGGCGGCGGAATGGGAGGCGCAAGGCGAGACTGTCGATCCCCGGTCCATGCCCGTCACCCGCTCGGCCAACACTGCGATCGACCGGGTGGCACCCGAGCGGGCGGCTGTTGTGGGCACGGTCGCGGCCTATGGCGAGACGGACCTCCTCTGCTACCGCGCGCCCCATCCCGACCGCCTCATCGCGCGTCAGGCAGCGGTCTGGGATCCGCTCCTGGACTGGGCGGCCGAGGCCTATGGCGCGCGGCTTCAGCCCGCCGCGGGCGTGATGTTCTCCGCCCAGGATCCGGAGGCGACCGCCCGCCTGCGCGCAGCAGTGGAGACGCGGGATGCCTGGGCGCTCACAGCGCTCCACGAGCTTGTCACCCTCTCGGGCTCGCTGGTGATCGGTCTTGCCGTGGCCGAGGGGCGCCTGTCGCCCGACGAGGGCTGGGCCGCGAGCCGGGTGGAGGAAGACTGGAACATCGCGGAATGGGGCGAAGACGCGGAAGCCGCCGCCCAAGCCGCCCGCCGCGAAGCCGATTTCCACGAGGCCGCCCGCTTCCTGATGCTGCTCTGCGCCTAGTCTCTCTCGACAATTCGAGTTGGCTCGATCCATACAATATCGTATGCACTGTGGTATGGGCTAACGGGATGGGACGTGATGGCAGGCTCGGCCGATTTGACTATTCCACCGGCGCGCGATTTCGGATGGCGCCTGAAACCGATCTCGACGGCGCATTTCGGGCTCGACACGCGCGACAACGGTCAGTTCACCGTCACGTTGAACCACGCGCTCCTGCGCGGCGTGACGGCCCAGATGCTCGCTTGGTGGTTCCAGAGCTTCACCCGGCTGCGCGTCCGGCTGGAGGATGTGCCAGGTTATGAGGGGCAGGAGGTGCCGGCCTATCTCCTCTGGCACCCCACCGACCATGTAAGCGCCGCGCTGACGGGGCCTGTGACCGAGCATGGCGGGCCGATCCCGGGGCGGTCCAGTATCCATATCCGTGAGGCGATGCAGGTCCCGCGCTATGGCACCCGCTTCCCCGTCGATGCGGTGCTCAAGGTCCTCTATGCGGGCGGCGATGGCTGGGGAATGGGCAAGATCCTGCCGCTGCTGGGCCCCGCCATGATGCTGCGGATCCATTTCAAG
>JBCCLX010000140.1:0-9470 GCA_039026635.1 Pseudomonadota bacterium | reverse complement strand
GGCCTGATCTACACGCCGGGCTTTGACTGGTTCGTTGCCTCGCCGCAGGGCAATGAGGCGATCGCGGCGGTCACCGGGCTTCTCGGCAGCATGCGCATGGGCCTCTTCTTCTGGGTCGCGGGTCTGCTCACGGCCATCGTCCTGGCCCAGCGAGACCCGCGCACCTGGCTCCGCGGCCGCTTTCTTCGGCTCGGACTACCGCTCCTCACCGCCACGCTGCTGATCAGCCCCATCGTGATGGCCGCCATCGCCTATCGGATTGCGCGCGACGGCGAGCGAGAGATGGCAGCGGTCTTCCTGGACCTCATCAGCACCCCTGGAACCCATTGGGTGGGCCATCTGTGGTTTCTGCAGACGCTCCTTGTCTTCTCGATCCTCGCCGTGGCGTTCCGGGCCCCGCTCGCCCGCCTCGCCGACGCATCGGCGCGCTGGGCCGGCGAGGGGGTGGGTTTGCGCCAAGTTCTCCTCATCGCCGCCCTGATCGGGTTTTGGCGGCTCGGGGTAAATGGCGGGTGGTACCTCGTGCAGCTGCACGCCACCCCCGGCCCCGCGCATGCGATGCTGAAGATCGAGCCGACCGTCGATTACGCGCCCTTCTTCCTCCTCGGCATGGCGATGCGGGACATGCGCCCGCCGCGGCTGGAGCGCGATCTGGCCGCCTGGGTCATCCTGGGTGCGGCTGCTGTAGTCTATGTCGCCGTCTGGCGCGAGCCGGATCTGGCCGCCAAGATCGCGCGCTATGGGGCGGCGGGCCTCCTGGGGATCCTGGGGGGCGGTATGGTGATCGCGCTCACCGCGCGGCTTGCCAGGCGGCGCAGAGCGGCAGTGGACGCGCTCGTGGCGGCCTCCTTCACGCTCTACCTCGTACACTATCCGATCATCGTCTGGACCGGGACCCTCCTCCAGCCCGTCCCCCTGCCGCCGCTCGTCCAGTATGGGCTCTGCATTCTGGTGGCTCTCGTCGGTGCGCGGCTGGTGCATGGCGCGATCGCGGCCTCGCCCACGGCGCTTTTGCTGTTCAACGGCGCCAGCACCACTGTCGGCAACGGGGCTAACCGGTCGCTTCGCCCGCGCTCGCGCCAAACCATGGAGACTGACCGATGAGGATCCTCTGCACCGGCGGTGCCGGCTATGTCGGCAGCCATTGCTTGCGCCATTTCGCGGCGCGCGGCCATGATGTCGTGGCCTTCGACGATCTCTCGGAAGGCAATGCCGCGGCGGTGACGGCTGGGCCGCTCGTCCAGGGCGATATCCGAGATCACGCCGCTTTGGCTTCGGCCATCCTTGCCCACCGGATCGATGCAGTCGCTCATTTCGCGGCAAAGATCAGCGTGCCGGCCTCGATCGCGGACCCCTGCACCTATTGGTCTGTCAACCTCGACGGCACCCGGGCGCTTCTCGAGGCTATGCGAGAGACCGGTGTGACGCGCCTTGTCGTCTCCAGCACCGCTGCGGTCTACGACCATGATGCGCCCATGCCGCTGGGCGAGGCGGCACCGCTCAAGCCGGCAACGCCTTACGGGACCTCGAAGCTCGCCATGGAGCATCTCGTCGCCGATTACGCGCGCGCCTACGGCATTGCCGCCACAGCCCTGCGCTATTTCAACGCCGCCGGAGCCGAGCTCGATGGCAGCCATGGGGAGGCGCGGCGGGAGGAGAGCCATGTGGTGCCGCTCCTCATGCTCTTCGCCCTTGCCCGCCGCCCGGCCTTCAAGGTCTTTGGAACGGACTGGCCCACGGCGGATGGCAGCTGCGTGCGCGATTTCGTGGCACTCTCCGATCTGGCCGCGGCTCATCTGTTGGCGCTCGAGGCGGCGGAGCCTGGCGCTATGGCGGTCTACAACCTCGGCACGGGCGCGGGGACGAGTGTTCTGGAGCTGCTCGCCACTGCCGAGGCGGTGATCGGGCGCAAGCTCGACTGGACGCCCGATGCCCGCCGGCCCGGTGATCCAGCCGTGCTTGTAGCGGATGCGAGCTTGATCAGAGAGCGGCTCGGCTGGCGGGCGGAGGCCTCGGACATCCGCATGATCCTGGACGCGGCTTGGGCCTGGCATGCACGCCATCCGGATGGATACGCCGCCGCGGATCTGCCTGTCGCCGCCGGATAGAAGAGCGGTCGATCAGATCGAATGGCCGACGGTTGCGAGCGCCTGATCGCTTCGCCTGCGTCAGTTGCTCCAAAAAAAAGCCCCGGCCTAGGGGGCCGGGGCAGGTAGGGGCCGCACCGCCGCGGGCGGCCCCCCGGGAAGAACCGGTTCAGACGAACTGGGAGCCTTTGCCGAACTCCGGATAGGCCTCCATGCCCAGCTCGGCGCTGTCGAGACCTGCCTGCTCCTCTTCTTCGTCCACGCGGATACCCATGATCCCCGCGAGGATGACCCAGACGATCAGGCTGGCGACGAAGGTGAACGCACCGACGATGGCGATCGAGGCGAGCTGGCCGAAGAGCGAGGCGTCTCCGTTGGTCAAGACCACCGCGATGGTGCCCCAGATGCCGGCGAAGAGGTGGACCGGAATGGCGCCAACCACATCGTCGAGCTTCAGCTTATCCAGCATCGGCACGGTGAAGACCACGATCACACCGCCGACGGCACCGATCAGGTGGGCCATGCCAAGGCTCGGCGTCAGCGGCTCAGCGGTGATCGAGACGAGACCCGCGAGGGCGCCGTTCAGGATCATCGTGAGATCGACCTTGCCGTAGACCACCTGGGTGAGGATCAGCGCTGCAATCGCACCGCCGGCCGCAGCCGCATTGGTGTTGGCGAAGATCCGGCTGACGTCGGCCACATCGCCCACGCTGCCCATGGCAAGCTGCGAGCCGCCGTTGAAGCCGAACCAGCCGAGCCACAGGATGAACGTCCCGAGCGTGGCGAGCGGGAGGTTGGAGCCCGGCATCGGCGAGACGCGACCGTCGACATATTTGCCCTTCCGCGCGCCGAGGATGATGATGCCTGCCAGCGCGGCCCAGCCGCCGACCGAGTGCACGACCGTCGAGCCCGCGAAGTCCAGGAACCCAAGCTGGGTGTCGAGGAAGCCGCCGCCCCACTTCCAGCTGGCCTGCAGCGGGTAGATGATGGCGGTGAGGATGAAGGTGAAGATCAGGAACGGCCAGAGCTTGATGCGCTCAGCCACAGCACCCGAAACGATCGAGGCCGTCGCAGCACAGAACATCAGCTGGAAGATGTAGTCCGAACCCGTCGACGCGTAGGAAATATCGTCAGCGTCATCGGCCGACAGACCAACAGCCTCAAGCACGGCATAGCCAATAACGCCCGAGACATAGCCACCGGTCTCATCGGAACCGATCATCCAAGTGCCGAGCGGATACATCAGGTTGTAGCCGATGATGTAATAACCGACGGCCGCGATCGAGAAGAGGCCCATGTTCTTGGTGCACTGCATGGCCACGTTCTTGGAACGGACAAGGCCTGCCTCGAGCATGCAGAAGCCTGCCGCCATGAACATCACCAGAAAGCCGCCCACCAGGAACAGGAGCGAGTTCATGATGAAGACGCCGTCGCGCGGCAGCACGTTCGGGTCCGCATCCTGGGCGAAGGCCGGCACAGCCGCCACCGCAAGGCCGAGGCCCGCGAAGATCCCGATACGGGAAAGGGTCGAAAGCTTGGTCATGGTTTCTGTCATTCCCTCACTGTCCGGTCTCAGAGCGCATCTTCATCGCGCTCGTCCGTGCGGACGCGGATCGCCTGCTCAACACTGCTGACGAAGATCTTGCCATCGCCGATCTTGCCGGTGCGTGCGGTGGTCGAGATCGTCTCGACGACCTTGTCGATCTGGTCATCGGCAACGACCATCTCGATTTTGATCTTCGGCACGAAGTTCACGACGTACTCGGCGCCGCGGTAAATCTCGGTGTGGCCGCTCTGGCGGCCGTAGCCCTTCACTTCCGAGACCATGAGACCCTGCACACCAATCCCGGTGAGGGCTTCACGAACCTCTTCAAGCTTGAAAGGCTTGATGACGGCGATGATCAGTTTCATCTCTCTCCTCGACCTGTCCCGCGATCTTTCAACGATCACTGCGGCCGTTTATCCAAGTTGCGTGCCATCTGCCGTCTCGCCCGCACCGGGTGCCGCAGCGACTGCTTAACGCAGCCTTTCTCCGCAGGGATGCCTGTCGATCTGCACAATTTCTCACCACTGCCTACTAAATGCTCAGGGCAGAATTCCGGGCGCCCTCGGCAGGGGCGCAGAGCGTGCTGGTGTCCTGCCGGTGTGCCCTCTAAATGCATGAACACGGTCGACGTGCCGGACGAGCCAGCGCTGAGACGCGGGCGCTGAGACGCGGGGGACGATGGCGGCGCAACGCGGAGGACGGAACGAGCGAGCCCAGTCGCGCCCTACCGAAAAGCGGGGCGGGACAGGCGCCAAGCGGCGCGGCAAGAAACGCCCGGGCTTCATTGGCCGCGTCGTGCGCGGCCTCGTGGTCGGAACGGTGCGGATCGTCTGGCTGATCGGCTCGCGCATTGCCTTGGCGGCGGGCCTCGTCCTGGCGACGGCCACTCTCGTCTTCTATGCCTCGCTGCCGCCCTCCAGCGCTCTCTTCGACGGGCGCGGAGGTGGCTCGGTCACGATGCTGGATCGGAACGGCAACGTCTTTGCCTGGCGCGGTGAGCAGTATGGGGGTGAGTTGAGCGCCTCGGAGGTGTCGCCGCATCTGGTGCACGCGATCGTCGCCACCGAGGATCGCCGGTTTTGGGACCACTTCGGCCTCGACCCCATCGGGATCGCGCGCGCCCTCGTCGCGAATGTCCAGGCGGGCCGGTTGGTGCAGGGCGGCTCCACGCTGACGCAGCAGACGGCCAAGAACGTCTTTCTGACGGCTGAGCGCAGCCTCGAGCGGAAGCTCAAAGAAGTGCCAATGGCTCTGGCGTTGGAGCTCAAGTACACGAAAGAAGACATTCTCTCCATTTACCTAAATCGGGTGTATCTTGGCGCGGGAACCTACGGCTTCGAGGCCGCAAGCCAGCGCTATTTCGGCAAGTCGGCGCGGCTCCTGCGGCCAGCGGAGGCTGCGATGCTGGCCGGGCTGTTGCGGGCCCCGTCACGCTATTCGCCCACACGCAATCTGGCGGCTGCTCAGGGCCGAGCCGGTGTCATCATCCGGTTGATGGAGCGGGAGGGGTATCTGACCGATACGCAGGTCGTGCAGGCGCTCGCGAACCCGGCCGTTCTGTCTCAAGCTGCCGCCGCGCGCGCCGGCGGCTACTTTGCGGACTGGGTGATGGAGACGGCGCCCGGGTTTCTCGCCAGCGAGACAACAGAGGACGTGACGATCGAGACGACCTTCGATCCGATCCTGCAGAGCGCCGCCGAGGAGGCCGTGGCCCAGGTCTTCGAGACGAAGGTCCGGGAGGGCAGCGTCGCGCAAGCCGCCGTGGTGATCATGGACCGCGACGGCGCGGTCCGCGCCATGGTTGGCGGGCGCGATGCCGGCGTGGGCCAGTTTAACCGCGCAACCCAGGCGCTGCGTCAGACGGGCAGTGCCTTCAAGCCGGTCGTCTATGCCGCTGGTCTACAGGCGGGCATGCGCCCCGATAACGTGATCGAGGATCGCCCCGTCACCGTCGAGCGGTGGAGCCCGGAGAACTATGATCGGCGTTTTCGCGGCCGAGTGACCCTGCGCGAAGCGCTGGCAGAGTCGATCAATACCGTGGCCGTACGCGTCTCGGAGCGGGCCGGCCGGGGCCGCGTCCGCGCGCTGGCGACGGAGATGGGGCTCGATACCCCGCTTGCGCCGGGCCCGGCGGTGGCGCTCGGCACGTCCGAGGCCACGCTCGTCGATATGACGGGAGTCTACGCCACCCTCGCCAACGATGGCCGGCGTGCCGATGTCCATGGCATCCGCTCCATTCGCCTGCGCGGTGATCAGGTGCCGCTGATGACGGGTGACGGGGGGGTTGGCCCCGCTGTGCTCGACCCTTTCATCGCACGGACGCTGACGCAAATGATGCGGGCGGTTGTGCTGGAGGGCACCGGTCGGCGCGCTGCCTTGGCAGACCGCGAGGTGGCCGGCAAGACTGGTACCACTCAAGGCGCCCGCGATGCCTGGTTCATCGGCTATACGGCCGATTATGTCGCCGGTGTCTGGATGGGCAACGATGACAATACCCCGCTCACGGGCGTCACCGGCGGGGGCCTACCTGCAGAGATCTGGCACGAAACGATGCGCCGCGTGCACGAGGGGCTTCCCCCGCGTCCCCTGCCGACGCCGGGGCGCGACACAGCCCTGCCCATCGCCCGGCTGGATCCCCCGCCGACCGAGACCGACAGTGGGGATACGGTGGTCGAACGCGTCTTCAACGACGTCCTCGGCAGCCTCCTCGGAAGCAGTGAGGGGTCTGCCGACGAGGGTCCGAGCGATTTTCGCCGCTTCACCGCTCAGGATCGCTGAGACTGGCGAGACGGTGCCTGTGTCGATCTGACCGCCTTGGTCATCAAAGGCTGACTTGACCTGTTGGGTAAGGCCACCCCTGAGGACGGTTCAAGCCGACGGGGTAGCGGCCGCGCCTTCCCGCCTCTATCCGGCGCTGTCGAAATCATAGGCATGCAGGTGGCGCCCCTCGCGGCGGAGCCAGGCACGGTGCCGCTGATAGTCCGGCATGAGCCCTGCCAGGCAGCGCCAATAGCGCGGTGAGTGGTTCATCTCCTGCAGATGAGCGACTTCGTGAGCGGCCACATAGTCCTGCACAGCAACGGGCGCCATCGCGAGCCGCCACGACAACGAGATCCGGCCCGCCGAGGTGCAGGAGCCCCAGCGAGAGCGCGTGTCTCGCAGCGATACCGCAGCGACGGGTCGGCCAAGTTGCGCGGCGTAGCGCTCAACCGCCGGCACCATGCGGGCCCGAGCCCGCTCCTTAAGCCAGGCCTGCACCGCCCGCCCCGGCGCGCGCCCTGCCGGCAGCACGAGCCCGCACTCGGAAAGACGCGGGGCGCCGCGATGATCCCCGGACAACAACAGCTGGTCGACGCCATCGACCGGCACCCGCGCGCCAGGGCTGATCCGCACGCGTTCTGGCTGGCGGGCTAGTGCATGGGCAAGCCAGCCCGCGTGCTCCTGAAGGAAGGCCTCCACATGCGCGAGGGCAACGCCCGGCGGCATCGTCAGAACCGCACCGTCCCCTGCCGGGTCGAGCCGAAGCGTGAAGCGCCGCGCGCGGGTCGAGACGCGTAAGGCCACGGTGACGGCGGGATCCTCCAGGCGGATCCGGTCCGGCAACCGCCGGCGGGGCAGCAACCGTGTCCCGAGGCCAATCACGCGTGGTCCGTTGCGCGTCTCACGCTCACGAACCGCGGACCATGCGGCGATGGGCGCGGATGAAGTCTCGGATCCTGGGCTGGATATGCATGCGGAAGCGCGATCCGTTGAAGACGCCGTAGTGGCCGACCTTGGGTTGAGTCCAATGGAACTTCTTCTCGTCGTCAAGCTTACTCAGCAGTCCATGGATCGCCTCGGTCTGCCCGCGCCCGGTGATATCGTCGCGCTCCCCTTCGATCGTCATCACCGCCACATCGCGCACCGCATCCAGATTGATCCGGCGATTGCAGAGCACCATGGAGCCCTTGGGCAAATCATGCCGTTGGAAGACCTTCTCGACGGTCTCGAGGTAGAACTCGGCCGTCAGATCCATCACGGCCAGATACTCGTCATAGAAGGCCGAATGCGCCGCGGCACTGTCGCCATCACCTCGCACGAGATTGCGGAACTGGTCCACATGCGCGTCCAGATGGCGATCGAGGTTCATCGACATGAAGCCCGAAAGCTGCAGAAAGCCCGGATAGACGCGCCGCAGAAAGCCCTGGTTGGGCCAGGGCACCATGACGATGACATTCTTCTCGAACCAGCTCAGCGGCTTCTCTTCGGCGAGCCGCGTCGGCTCGGTGGGCGAGATCCGGGTGTCGATGGGAGAGCCCATGAGGATCACCGAGGAGGGCCGCATCGCCTCATCATCCTCAGCCATCAGCGCCGTGGCGCAGATCACCGGCACGCCCGGTTGACAGACACCCATGATCGCGATCCGCTCCCCATCCGCAGAGAGAAAACGCGTAAAGTCGCGGATGTAGTCGGTATAGCTCGAGAGATCGAAGCGCCCTTCCGACAGCGGGACATCGCGCGCATCGGTCCAGTCCGTGACATAGACATCGTGCTCGGGCAGCATCGCCTCAACGGTGCCGCGCAGCAGCGTGGCGAAATGGCCCGACATCGGCGCAACCATCAGGACCTTCGGATCGTTGCGGATCTCGGCCAGCGTTGCATCGCGACGAAAGCGGACCAGGCGACAGAAGGGCTTTTCGAGGACCACTTCCTCGACCACCGGCACCTGCTCGCCCGAGACCTCGACCTCGTCGATCTCGAACTCCGGCTTGCCATAGCGTCGCGTCGCATTGACGAACATCTCGCAGGCGGCCGCATAGGCGCGGACCGGCAGGGCCTCCTTGAACGGAAAAAACGGGCTTGTCAGCATCTGGGAGGACATGCGGGCGGCCGTGCGCATCGGACCCATGGCGGCATGGGTCATCTCGTAAGCATGGTAAAGCACCGGTTCCCTCCGATCCGTCGCGTGGTGCGCGCGACCCTATGACCATCACGTGACGGTGACAACGCTCCCGTTCGCAGTCGCAACAAGAGACGTTTTCGCCTTTGACACTTTGCGTCTTCTGTGGCACGCGCCGCTTTTAGATCCCGTAACCAGAGGACTCGCATGCCCAAGCCTGAATGGGGTGTGAAGCGGACTTGCCCGACCACCGGGCAGCGTTTCTACGATCTCAACAAGGATCCGATCATCAGTCCCTTCACTGGTGAAGTGGTGGACCTGTCGAAGACGGAGAAGCGGAAGCCCGGTAGGACCACCCGCGCAACAGCCACGCCGGTCGCCGCGAAGGAACTGGTCGAGGAGGAAGAGGAACTCATCGAGAAGGACGAGACCGATACCGACGAGGAGGAGGCGGAAGAGGCCACCATCGTCGAGGAGGATCTCGATATGTCGAGCACCGACGACGACGAGGGCGATGACGGCGACGATAACGCCGACGACGGCGACGACGTGGATGACGACGAAGAACTCGGCGATTTCGAGAGCGATGTGTTGCTCGAGGACGAAGAGGACGACGACGACATCGAGGGTTTGGGCGGCGATCGCAAAACCGGCGACGACGACGAAACCTGAGAACACGATCGGGCGAGGCGCGGGCGACGGACCGCCCGCCCGCCTATCAGGCGGCGACCCCCCTTGCCCCGTCCGATCCCATGTCGTAGGACACGTCGCAAGGGGCCATAGCTCAGTTGGGAGAGCGCTTGAATGGCATTCAAGAGGTCAGGGGTTCGACTCCCCTTGGCTCCACCACCCCAAATCACTAAGGCGCTGACGTAACTACGTTATTTTCGTCAGCATTGGTCCTGCCCCCACATTTGCTCCCATATCACGCTCCCGGTTGGCCATTCCCGGCCTCCGG
>JBCCLX010000139.1:0-9562 GCA_039026635.1 Pseudomonadota bacterium | reverse complement strand
TCGGCCCGCGGAAGAACCCATGTCCGCAAAGCGTGTGATCGTCTACCACCGGCCCCCCTTCGAGGAGGGCGCGGCTACCGGCCGGACCGGTCGACAGGAGCCGAGCAGCCCGAACGGGATCGTGCCGACGCTCAAATCCTATTGCGCGCGCCATGCAGACGCCTGCTGGATCGCGGCGCATCACGGGCCGCCTGGGGCCGACGTCGCGCGCTGCGTCAGGGTGGAGACCGGCGCGGGCGGCTACGATCTCTGGCGCCTGTCGCTCGCGCCCGAGGAGGTGCGCAGCTTCTACCACATCCCCTCAAAGGAGGCGCTTTGGCCGATCCTGCATGGCTTTCGGGACCGCTACAACGGTGCGGCGGCCGACTGGACGACCTTCCGGGCCGTGAACCGCGCCTTTGCGGAAGCCGCCGTCGCAGCGGCCGCGCCTGAGGGCGTGATCTGGGTGCACGACTACAATCTCTGGCTCGTGCCCCGCTATGTTCGCGAGCTGCGCCCGCGTGCCAAGATCGCCTTCTTCCACCACACGCCCTTCCCGGCGGCAGAGATCTTCAACGTCCTGCCCTGGCGGCGAGAGATCCTGCGCAGCCTGCTCGATTGTGACACCCTCGGCTTTCACATCCCCCGCTATGCCGCCAACTTCCTGGCCGCCGCGCAGGCCGCATTCGATGTTCGGGTGGTGGGTGAGCGTACGACGCCGGCGGAGCTCTCGCCTCGGGGCCAAGCGCTTTCCGAGCCCAGCACTGTGACGGCCATTGAGCATGACGGGCAGCGCCTTCCGATCACCGCCTGGCCGGTCGGCGTTGACGTGGCACAGATCGAGGCGATAGCCGGTTCTGAGGCGACGCAGGCCGAGGCGACCGCCATCCGGCGCGCCTATGGTGGGCGACGCTTGATCATCGGGGTGGGGCGCACGGACTACACGAAGGGCGGTGTCGCGCTGCTTGGGGCCTATGCGCGCCTCCTCGCGCGGCGGCCGTCGCTCCAGGGCAAGGTTGCCCTGATGCTGGTCAGCGTGAGCGCCCATCGCAACATGACCGGCTATCGCGCGGTGCAGGCGGCGATCGAGGGCCAAGTCGCAGAGATCAACGAGGCCTATGGGAGCCCGGACTGGCAGCCCGTCTCCCTGATCTCGAACGCGCTGCCCCTCAGTACGCTGATCGCCCAATACCGCGCTGCCGATATCGCTTGGATCACGCCGCTGGCCGATGGGCTCAACCTGGTGGCCGCGGAGTTCGTGGCCGCGCGGAGCGATGGGGATGGGGTGCTGGTGCTTTCGGAGTTTGCCGGGACGGCCGTGACGATGGGTGAGGCCGTGGTGACCAACCCGTTCTCAGAGCCGTCGATGGATCAGGCCATCGAGGCTGCCCTCGATATGGGCGCGCCGGAGCGGCGGGCCCGGATGGCGGCGCTTCGCCACGGGGGTCGAGGGTTCGACATCGAGGCCTGGGTGGCGGTGCACGAGCAGGTCTTTGCGGAGCTCAGCGCCCGGCATAAGGGCCGGGACGCGGCCTGATCGTTCCGCAGCCGGCCGAGCCGGCATGGACGCCGATGGATCAGCTTGCGGGGCCTTGGGGGCGTGCGGCCTTAGGCAGCATCCCGTCGCGGGCCGCGCAGAAGCGACGCAGCGCGTCGAAGAAAGTGGGGCTTGCCGCGTCCCAGAGCATCGTGCAGCCGAGCGAAACGCCCGCCTGCGCGGCCGAGATGCCGGCGGCGACACGGACGGCCTTCGTGCGGTCCTTGTCACGGGCGAGGCCGATGCCCCCATGGAAGCGCGCCACATCGGCCGGGTCTTGCACAACGGTGCAGGCGCCGAGCGCGAGGGTGAGGGCAATGGTGAGGCAGGCGAGGCGGATGGTCGAGCGCATGGGGCAGGCTCCTGAGCTGTTCGAGCTGACGGGAGCCTTGCGCTCTCACGAAGGCCTGTTGCGCTATCTCTGCCATCGCCGCGCGCTCGCTGCGGCCAGTGCTAATCCGTGCTACTCCGCCGCCGCCGCGCCGAGCGGGGTCGACAGACCCAACCGGCGCCGCGCCGCCGCCCGCTCCTCCGCTAGCCGGGAGATCACCGTCGCCGCCCTCTCCACCGCCCGGACCGCGCCAACGCCCTGGCCCGCGCCCCAGATCTCCTTCCAACTCTTGGGCTTTGAGGAGCCGCTCGCGAAGCTCATCTTGGACGGATCACTCTCGGGCAGATCATCCGGATCCATACCGGCACGACGGATCGAGCCCTTTAGATAGTTCCCATGCACGCCGGTGAAGAGCGAGGAGTAGACGATGTCATCGGCCGCGCTCTCAACGATCATCTGCTTGTACTCGGGATCCGCATTCGCCTCCTCGGTCGCGATGAACGCCGAGCCGATATAGGCGAAATCGGCGCCCATGGCCTCGGCCGCGAGGACTGCCTCGCCTGTGGCGATCGACCCGGACAGGGCGACTGGCCCGCCGAACCAGGCACGGATCTCCTGCATGAGCGCGAAGGGCGAGAGGGTGCCCGCATGCCCGCCCGCGCCGGCCGCAACGGCGATGAGCCCATCCGCCCCCTTCTCGATGGCCTTGCGGGCGAATCGGTCGTTGATCACATCGTGCAGGACGACGCCCCCGCAGGCATGGGCAGCTTCGTTGACCTCCACGCGCGCGCCGAGCGAGGTGATCCAGACCGGCACGCGCCAGCGATGGCAGATCTCGATGTCGCGCTCGAGCCGGGCGTTTGAGCGGTGCACGATCTGATTGACCGCAAAGGGTGCTGCCGGCGTGTCTGGATTGGCCTGGTTCCAGGCGTCGAGGCTCTCGGTGATCCGCTTCAGCCAGGCCTCCAACATCACCGGCTCGCCCTCCTGCTCCCGGGCATTCAGCGCCGGGAAGGAGCCGATGATCCCCGCGGTGCACTGGGCGATGACCAGATCGGGATTGGAGATGATGAAGAGCGGCGCGCCGATGACGGGCAGACGCAGCCCTGCCAACGCCGTTGGCAGGGGCGCGCGCGTCGGGGGCGCTGCATCATCGGGGTGCGTCATCGCGCGGTCTCCTCGTGATGGCGGCCGGTACCGGGATTGGCATCCTCGTCGGCGGTGGTGCTTTGGACCGCTTCGGCCTGAAGATCATCGCTCGGCACCGCGTCGCTCTTGGGTGCGGGGGCCGCAACGGTGAGGGCGCGCGCGATGAACCCGCTCTCACCCGTACTTTCCGTAACGCCCTCCAGTGTGAAGGCGGGTAGGCGGGTCGCATGGGCGGCGGCAAAGCTGGCCAGTCGCCAGAGCAGATCGCCCGCAGGGCTGGCCGGCGGTGTGGCGCCCCTGCTTGGCGCTGGCGCCAGGCCCGTCGCGCTCGCCAAACCACGCGCCTCCGCTTGGCCGAGGGGCAGCCTGCGCCAGGCGCTGTCGGCGGGTCCGGAAACCCCCAGGACGGGGCCCCAGATCGGAGACGGGAGGATCCGCAGCACGGTCGGGGTGCTCGTCTCGGTTGCGGCGGCGGTCGGGTCGAGCGTGAGCCCGATAGCCTCCAGCGCCCGTGTCATCGCCGCCTCCGTCACCGGCCCGTCGGGCAGGCCGGCGCGATGGGGCAGGCGCGCCGGCGCGGCGGCAGGGCGTTCGAAGGCGCGGCCGAAAGCGGTGAGGGCCCCGATGGTCTCGAGGGCGCGAAGCGGCTCGGGGTAGACCGCCAGCTGCGCCGTGTCCGCCAGCGCCTGCATCGGTTCGGCAAAGACAGCGGCATGGAGCATCAGCGGCGCTGCGCGACCCATGTCCCAGGCCGCTTCGGCCCCTTCGGCGAGCTGTTCGAGAAGGGCGGGGGCAGCGTCCGGCTCGGGGGCCGGCCAGAGGCCAAGCAACACCTCCACACTGCCACTTCGCACGGCCTCGGCAGCCGATGCGGCCACCACGGCCTCGGGGTTGAGGGAGAGCCCGGCCGCCTGGCGGGCGACGAGCGGGCCGAGGGCCTGGGTGCCGCTGCCGAAGACGCCGATGCGCCGCCCGCTCGGATACCGGCCCTGGCGCGCGGCGGCGGCGATGTCGAGGGCGGCCTCGAGACTATCGACTGTCACGGCGCCGGCCTGGTCGAGGACCATGCCAAGCGGATCGGAAGGCAGGCCGTCCTCGCCGGTCGTCCTGGCGGGGTCGGGCGCGTCGGCGCGGAGCGCGATCACCGGCCGGCGCGCGAGCCGCGCCCGTTCAAGGGCTTCCGCCATCGCCCGGCCCGCGCCCTCGCCCGCGGGTGTGGTCTCGATCGCGAGCAGGATCGGCAGCGAGGCCGCCTCACCATCGGCGAGCAGCAGGTCCAGCGCCTCGGCGACCTGCGTGTCGGCCTCACGCCCGAGCCCGATGAGGCTACGCGGCGCCATACCCCGCCGAGCCGCCAGCGCCGCCACTTGGCCGGCCATGGCGCCGCCCGAGACGAGAGCGACGAAGGCGCCGCCGGTCCCGTCGCGGGGTGGCAGCGCTGGCAGATGGGGCGCGGCGGGGCCGATCGCGAGCCGCGCCGGCGCGTGCACCAGCCCCCCACTGCCCGGCCCGATGATCGCGAGCCCGATCTCGTCCGCCAGATCCCGCAGCTCTCGCACCAGCGCGAGACCGCCCCCGCTCCCGTTGCTGCCCTCGCCAAGAGCCGTGTCTTCGAGAACGATGGCCGCGCGCGTCCCGATGCCGGCAAGCGCCTTCAGGGTCTCGCTGAGCGTGGGGTGATCCGCGGCGATGACGGCAATCTCTGGAGCAGCTCCCAGCGCCTCGGGCGCAGCCGCAGGCAGGCCCTGCACGGTCGCTGGCGTCTCGCCCCCAGCTGTGGCGACCGGCAGGAGCCGGCCGTCGTAGCCCGCAGCCTGCAGGGCTGCGAGGCTGGCGCCAGCCGGCGTCTGGCCCGCCTCATCGGCGCCCACGATGGCAATCCGGCGCGCCCCAAAGAGCGTTTCGGGACGCAGCGGCAGGCGCGTGCGGGCCCCGCCGAGCCCGCCGCCCGCGCCCTCGAGCCCCAGCAACGCCGCCAAGGCCTCGGCAAATCGGGCAGGACCCGCGCTTTCGTCGAGGACCCAGAGCCGGCGGCCGGCAGGCCCGATCTCGGGTGCGAAACCGAGGGTGGTGGCGGCTTCGGTCAGCCGTCTCGTCACCAGGAAGACATGGGCGAGATAGAGCGCTGCGCCGCCATCGGCCGCCGTGCCGAGGCTGCAGCCGCCCACCTTCACGCGCTTGCCGCCCGCGGTATCGGCCCAGATCTCCAGCTCGCCCGCGGCCTCGCGCAGCGCCAGCGCCGGGTTCGCGTCAATCAGCGCCAAGGCGGGCCGCGCCGCGGCGGGACAGCGGGCGAGGAGGGTCTCGGATAGGATGCCGGTCATGCGCCTGTTTCCGTCGCTTCACTCCCTCGCCCCCCATCCCTAGCCCGGCGAGGGCGTCTGCGGGAAGGGGCTCGCGAGAATGGGACCCTCAGCCGCGACCGTCCTCCACCGCGTGACAGGCGACGCGACCCGCCTCATCGGTCAGCATCTGGGGCTTTTCCGCACGACAGCGATCGTTGGCCAGCGGACAGCGCGGGTGGAAGACGCAGCCTGTTGGCGGATTGATCGGGTCCGGGATCTCGCCCTGGGGCGGGGGCACTTCGCGGCCGAAGGCATCGATCCGGGGTGCGGCGTCGAGCAGCATGCGCGTATATGGGTGACGCGGCTTCGAGAAGAGCGTGTCGCGCGGCGCCTCCTCGACAAGGCCCCCAAGATACAGCACCCCGATCGTGTCGGCCATGTAGCGCACGACGCTGAGGTCATGGCTGATGAAGAGATAGGTGAGGCCGAGATCGCGCTGCAGATCGCGCATGAGATTGAGGACCTGGGCCTGGACCGAGACGTCGAGGGCCGAGGTCGGCTCATCGCAGACGATGAACTTGGGCTTGGAGGCAAGCGCGCGGGCGACACAGATCCGCTGGCGCTGCCCGCCGGAGAATTCATGCGGGAACTTCTCGGTGTCGCGCGCCGAGAGGCCCACCTGTTCGAGGAGCGCGCCCGGCCCGCCCTCGATCGGGCGTTCAAGGGCGCGCGCGGGCTCGGCCACGATGTCGCCGACGCGCCAGCGCGGGTTGAGCGAGGCATAGGGGTCCTGAAAGACCATCTGTATATCGGCCCGAGCGCGGCGGCGCTTGCGCGTCGAGCGTTCGCGGAAGAGATCGACGCCGCCGATCTGCACGCTGCCGCCCGAGGGTTTCAGGAGACCGACAGCGATTTTGCCGATGGTGGATTTGCCGGAGCCGGACTCTCCCACAAGGGCATAGACCCCACGGTCTGGGATGGAGAAGGAGACATCGTCGACAGCCGTCAGGATCGCCCGGGGGCTGCCGTCGAAAAGCCTGTTGAGCCACGGGCGGGAGACGTCGAAGCGGCGGACGAGGTCGTCGACTACCACGAGAGGGGCGCTCGCATCCGGCTCCTCGGTCGGGGTTTCGGCTGGCTGGACCATCGTCTGGCTCATGAAATCCGCTCCATGCGACGCTCACGCCCGCGCACCCAGCAAGCTGCGCGCCCCTCAGCGGCATCGATCCCGGGCGCGGGGTCGAGGAGACAGCCCGCTTCGGCATAGGGGCAGCGCGGGTGAAAGGCGCAGCCGGGGGGGATCGCGTCGAGCCGTGGCATCGCGCCCGGGATCTGGGCCAGGCGCTGGCCCGTGGGTGTCGCCATGGGCGTCGAGGCCATAAGGCCCTCGGTATAGGGATGCATCGGCTTGCCGACGACATCGGCGACATCGCCGATCTCGGCGAGCCGGCCCGCATAGAGCACCGCAACGCGATCCGCGGCCTCGGCGATCACGCCCATATCGTGGGTGATCAGCATGACGGCGGTGCCACGCTCGCGACAGAGCCGCTTGAGGAGCGCGATGATCTGGGCCTGTACGCTGACGTCGAGTGCCGTGGTGGGCTCGTCGGCAATCACCAGCTTGGGCTCGGCACAGAGCGCCAGTGCGATCACGACGCGCTGACGCATGCCGCCGGAGAACTCATGTGGGTAGCTGCGCAGGCGCTGGGCCGCGGCGGGGATCCCCACCTCCTCGAGCGCCGCTAGCGCCCGGTCGCGCGCCTCGCGGCGGGAGACGGCGAGGTTGGTCCGGATTGTCTCGACCAGCTGATCGCCGATACGGATCAGCGGGTTGAGCGAGGTCAGCGGGTCCTGGAACACCATGCCGATCTCGCGGCCCCGGATCGCGCGCAGCTGATAGGGGCGCATCAGGTCGAGCCGGTGGTTGGCAAGCCGGATCTGGCCGCTGGCGATATGGGTTGGCGGATCGAAGAGCCCGATCACGGCCGAGCCCATCATGGACTTGCCCGCGCCGGACTCGCCCACAACCCCCAACACCTCGCCCGCGCCGATATCGAAGCTGACCCCATCGACGGGCCGCAGCACGCCGCGGCGCGTTGGGATCTCGACGACCAGGTCGCGGACCTGGAGCACGGCCTGTTTCGTCGTCATCAGCGGAGCCTTGGGTTGAGCGCGGTGCGCAGCCAGTCGCCCAGCAGGTTGACCGAGAGGGCGAGCGCCAGGAGCGTCATCGCCGGGAAGAACAGGATCCACCACTCACCCGAGAAGAGGAAACCCTGGCCGATGCGGATCAGCGTGCCGAGGCTCGGCTGGGTCGGCGGTGCGCCGACGCCGAGGAAGCTGAGCGTCGCCTCGGTGATGATGGCAAGCGCGAGCCCGATCGTCGCGATGACGAGCACGGGCGAGAGGGCGTTCGGCAGCACATGGCGGAACATGATGGCGAGCGAGGAGCGCCCGATCAGGCGCGCGGCGGCCACGTATTCGCGTTGTTTCTCGACGAGTGTGGAGGAGCGGACGACGCGGGCGAACTGCACCCAGTCCGACAGCCCGATGGAGATGATCAGGACCCAGAGGGCCATCTCCTCGCGCTGATCCGGCGGCACGATGCCTTGGGCCACGCCGAAAAGGAGCATGGCGACCAGAATCGAGGGGAAGGTGAGCTGCACATCCGCGAGCCGCATGATGATCGTCTCGAGCCAACCGCCGAGATAGCCAGCAAGAAGCCCCAGCGTGATCCCGATCACCATGGCCAGCAGCACCGCCGCGACCCCGACAAAAAGCGAGATGCGCAGCCCATAAAGGATGGCGGAGAAGACGTCCCGCCCCTGGCTGTCGGTGCCAAGCCAGAAGGTCTCGCCCGTAAAGGCGTTGGGCTCCATCGGCGGCGTGAAGCCGTTCATCAGGTTGAGCGTAGCGGGGTCGAACGGATTGAAGGGCGCAATATAGGGGGCGAAGATCGCGCCGGCCGCGAGTACGAGCACCATCGCCGCCGCCAGCACCGTGATCGGCGAGCGGCGGAAGGAGTGGAAGAGATCGCTGTCCAGGGCTCGGGTGAGGGCGCTCATGGCATCACACTCATTGGCAGGACCTCCTGGCTCAGCGCGCAGCCGCGGCGCGGTCGACGCGCAACCGCGGATCGATCGTCACGTAGATCAGATCGACGATCAGGTTGATGGCGACGAACATGACCGAGATGATCATCAGGTAGGCGGCCATCACGGGGATATCGACGAACTGCACCGCGTTGATGAAAAGAAGGCCGACGCCGGGCCACTGGAACACCGTCTCGGTGATGATGGCGAAGGCGATGATCGAGCCGAGTTGGAGACCGGTCACCGTGATCACCGGCAGGAGCGTGTTCTTGAGCGCATGGCCGAAGTTGACAGCGCGCTCAGACAGGCCGCGGGCCCGGGCGAAGCGGATATAGTCAGCGCGGAGCACTTCGAGCATTTCCGAGCGTACAAGCCGCATGATCAGCGTCATCTGATAGAGCCCAAGGGTGATCGAGGGCAGGATCAGCGCGCGCAACCCGCTCTCGGTCAGAAAGCCCGTCGACCACCAACCGAGATCCACCGTATCCCCGCGCCCGAAGCTCGGCAGCCACCCGAGCTCCACGGCGAAGACGTAGATCAGCAGGATCCCGATCAGGAAAGTCGGTAAGGAAACGCCGATGAGCGAGGTCGTCATGATCACGCTCGAGAGCCAACCGCGCTGATAGATCGCGGTCATGATCCCAAGGCCGATGCCGAAGACGACGGCGATCACCCCGGAGACCGCGGCGAGCTCCAGTGTCGCCGGCGCGCGTTCGAGCAGCAGGTCCGAGACCGGGCGTCCCTGGCGGAACGACACGCCGAACTCGCCCTGCACCGCGCCTGCCAGGAAGTTGTAGTACTGGACCGGGAAGGGGTCGTTCAGGCCGAGCCGCTCCCGCAGTTCGGCCACATCGGCCTGCGTCCGCTCCTGGCCGAGCATGTTTTCAACGGGATCGCCCACGAAGCGGAAGAGCGAGAAGGCAATCAGCCCCGTCAGCAGCAGGACCAGCAGCGATTGGAAGACGCGCCGCACGATATAGGCCAGCATCCTCGCTCCCTCCCCGCCATTCTGGCCGCCAGACCCGCCGGTGGCCCCTGCAACACCGCTCGATGGCGATACCGCACTGCACAGTACCTCCCCTGTTGCTTACACAGCGCCGCGATGCTCTCCAAGGGGGCGTGCTGTGCACCGGTTTTCGTGGAGCGGAACAGACCTGCCGCCAGCCGCACCGCCTTGTCGCGCTGAAAT
>JBCCLX010000138.1:0-9587 GCA_039026635.1 Pseudomonadota bacterium | reverse complement strand
TCGTGCGGCTGTACTCTACGCGCGCCTCGATGGCGTCGGTGATGGCATAAGAGAGGCCGCCGCCATAACGCAGACCGTGGAAGACATCCGTCCCCCCCTGCCCTGCGGCGTTCACATCGGCCAAGAGCGCGCGATAGCCGACGCGGGCGAAGGCGGTGATCTCGCCGCCATCCTTGCTGTCGTCCGGATCGTGGCCGGCCAGCACATAGCCGCCCGTCACGCTGATGCCGGCTGCAGCACGGCTTTCGACCTGCATGAGGCCAATCGGGCTGTCGACGTCCTCGCTGCCCGTGCTGAGCAGCGCTTCGACTTCGAGCGTGCCGACAAAGCGGTCCGCTTTCACCCGGTAGCCGGCGAAAACGCCGCCCTCGCCGCCTGTGAAGTCAACGGTCCCCACACCGTTGCCATCCAGGATCAGCGTCACATCCGTGCTGGTGAGCCCCCCTTGAACCCCGGTGATGAAGCCTGTGCGGATCCCCCCGGTCTCCTCCGCGCCCTCGTCCCCCAACGCGGGCAGCGTGGTCGTGGCAACGACAAGCGCCGCCACAGCAATCATCCGTTTCATTGGTGCCTTCCCCCCGGCAAAACCTCGGTGGCCGAGTTCTTCGGCCGGGGGCGCGACAGTCGGGAGCGTCCGACTCGCGATGGCTCTGTTAAAGCTTCATCAACCGCTTCCGAAAAGGGGTTTTCAACGAAATCAGCATGTTAACCACGAAGCACCGCGTGACCTGTGTCGTTCGAGAACGCTGCTGCCTCGAAACGGCACGGTCGGGCCTCAGACGGGCTCGACCAAGGGCGCAGGATGTGCAGGCTCACGTCATGCCGCGAAGGAGATCTTGATGACCGACGTTCCGAGCCCCGCCTCTCCCCCAGCCGCGGAGGATCCGCAGGCACGCCCGCGCTACACAGGGCTCGCGAGCTTCTTTCGTCTGCCTTATGCGGAGGACTTTGACGATCTCGCGCCCGAGGACCGGCCGGATATCGGTCTCGTCGGTGTGCCCTATGATGGGGGCGTCACCAACCGGCCCGGGCCGCGGCATGGCCCGCGGGAGGTGCGCAACCAGTCCTCAATGGTCCGCAAGGTGAACCAAGCCACGGGTGCGGCCCCCTTCGCCGCTGCCCGCATCGCCGATATCGGCGATGCCTGGGTGCGCCGTCCCTTCGATCTGCTCTCTTCTCATGCCGAGATCGAGGCCGAGTTCGCGCGCATCCATGCCGCCGGGATCCGACCGCTCACCTGCGGGGGCGATCATTCCATCAGCCTGCCGATCCTGCGCGCCATTGCCCGCGACCGCCCGCTGGCCATGATCCATATCGACGCCCATTGCGACACGGGCGACGGCTATCTGGGCAGCCGCTTTCACCATGGCGCCCCGTTCAAGATCGCCGTCGACGAGGGGCTGTTGTTGCCGAAACAGGTCGTCCAGATCGGCATCCGCGGCAGCCTCTTTGCACCGGAAACCTGGGCCTTCTCCTACGAGAGCGGCATGCGCGTGATGCAAATCGAGGAGGTGGAGGAGCGTGGCTGGCGCGCCTGCATGGCCGAGGCGCTGGAGATCGTGGGCGATACGCCCTGTTACATCAGCTTCGATATCGATGCGTTGGATCCAGCTTTTGCCCCAGGGACCGGTACACCGGAGGCGGGCGGGCTGACGATGCGGGAGGCTCAGGGCATGGTCCGGATGCTCGCCGGCCTCGACATTCGGGCCGCCGATATGGTCGAGGTCTCGCCGCCCTATGACGCCAGCGGCATGACGGCCCTCAACGGTGCCACAATCCTCTTCGAACTGCTCTGCGCGATGACGGGAGGGCGATAAAGGGCAAGCAAGGAGAGCGGGCCGTCACCACGGCGCCAAAGACGGCGGCCGCGGGCCACGGCGGAGCAGCCTGCGACCGAGCCCACCGCTGACAGGCTGCCCCCGCGCGCCTATATCCCGCCCGGGAGGCGCAGGGGTGCGCCGCACAGGTGGGGGACAGTGGATGACGAGCGGCAGCGGTGAGACCTGGCTCCTCTATGATGGCGAGTGCCCGTTCTGCGCGCGCTACGTCGCCTTCACCCGGCTGCGCGAGACCATCGGACCAGTGCGCTTGATCGATGCACGGGAGGGCGGGCCGGAGGTCGAGGAAGCCCGCGCTGCAGGCCTCGTGATCGACGAAGGCATGGTGCTGAAACTCGATGGCACGCTTTATCACGGCAACGCCTGCCTGAACCGCCTCGCCCTCCTCAGCTCGCGCTCGGGCCTCTTCAATCGCCTGACCTATTGGAGCTTCCGCTCACCCGCCGTAGCCCGCATCAGCTACCCCGTGCTGAAATCCGGTCGCGCCCTAGCCCTACGCCTCCTCGGCCGCCAGGGCCTGGGCTACTGATCGCCCACCTCAAGGGCGCTTCAAGGATTGTCCTCTGAGCAGAGACAGCAAGTCACCTAAAGGACCGATGGCGCCCAGCCAACCGCTAGTCCGTAGAGCGCCTCAGCTTGTGATGGCGCCGCCCTTTAGGGTGACGATGCGGTCCATGCGTGCGGCCAGAGCGTGGTTGTGGGTGGCGACGAGGGCCGCCAATCCCGTTTCTCGCACCAGGCCGAGCAGCATCCCGAAGACACGCTCCGAGGTTTCGGGATCGAGATTGCCGGTGGGCTCGTCGGCAAGCAGCACTCGCGGCGCATTGGCCAGCGCGCGGCAGATGGCAACGCGCTGTTGCTCGCCCCCCGAAAGCTCGGCCGGGCGATGCCCAACGCGCTCCGACAGGCCGACCCGCTCGAGGAGCGCCAGCGACTGCGCGCGCGCCGCCGCCCGTGCCCGTCCTGCCGCCAGTTGCGGCAGACTGACGTTCTCCTCCGCCGAGAACTCAGGGAGAAGGTGATGGAACTGATAGACGAAACCGACCGAGCGGCAGCGCGCTGCCGTGCGCGCATGATCGCCGAGCGCGGACATATCCTGCCCGTCGATCTCCACATGACCCTGATCGGCACTGTCTAGGAGCCCTGCGATCTGCAGCAGCGTCGATTTACCCGCCCCAGAGGGGGCGACAAGCGCCACAGCCTCTCCTGGCTGGATCATCAGATGGGCCTCGCGCAGCACCTCAAGGCGGCGTCCCTCGGGACCGTAGCCCTTGCAGATGCCCTCAAGGCGGAGCGCGGGCTGCGCGCTCTCACTCATAGCGCAGCGCCTCCACCGGATCCATGCGGGCTGCCCGCCGCGCCGGATACCAGGTGGCGATGAAGCTGAGCGAGAGCGCGATCACCACCGTCAGCACCACATCAGAGGTCACCATCACCGCCGGGACCCGCGTCAGCATGCGGATCTCCGGATCCCAAACAGAGGTGCCCGAAAGGCTCTCCACAGCACTTTGGATCGTGCTGATATTGAGCGTGAAGAGCACGCCGAGGCCAACGCCCAGCACGGTCCCAACGACCCCGATCGAGGCCCCGCAGATGAAGAACACGCGCAGGATCGCGCCGCGCGTCAGCCCCATCGTGCGCAGGATCGCGATATCGCGCCCCTTGTCCTTCACCAGCATGATGAGCCCCGAGATGATGTTGAGCGCCGCCACAAGAATGATCAGCGCCAGGATCAGGAACATCACGTTCCGCTCCACATCGAGGGCCTGCAAGAAGCTCCCGTTGGCGGCCTTCCAGTTCCACAGGTAGCCGCGCACCCCGGTGGTACCGGCAATCCCTTGGGAAACCGGGTCATCGAAGGGCTGTGTCGCATCGATGGCCAGCGGATCGGCCACCATCACCTCGATGCCATCCACCCGATCGGGCGCGTTGAAATAGGCCTGCGCCTCCGTGAGCGGGAGGAACACATAGGCCGTGTCGTATTGGTTCATCCCGATGCGGAAGATGTAGACGATAGGGTAGGCCTTGCTCTTGGGCGCCGTCCCGAAAGGCGTGGTGATCCCCCGCGGGCTGACCAGCGTGATCCGATCCCCGACCCGCAGCCCGAGTTTGCGCGCAACGCCTGCGCCGATGGCAACGCCGTTCTCGAAGTCGGCGAGACTGCCCTGGGCCTCCTCTGGATCGGCAACACCGTCAAGCTGCGCAAGATCCTCGGCCCGCATGCCCCGCACCAAGACGCCCGTGTTCGCCGTGCGCGAGGTCGCCAGCACCTGCCGCTCGATCACCGGTGCCGTCCGCAAAACCCCTGGCACAGCGGCGATATCGCGCGCCAGCGCGTCATACCCCTCGAGCCGCCCGCTCTCGTAGGGCACCACGCTCACATGGGGCTGAGCGCCAAGGATCCGGTCGACCAGCTCGGTGCGAAACCCGTTCATGACGCTCATCACGATGATCAGCGTGGCAACGCCCAGCATGATGCCGACCAGGCTGAACCCGGCGATCACGGAGATCACGCCCTCCCGCCGGCGCGCCCGAAGGTAACGCCCTGCAATCATCCATTCGAGACGGGAAAAGGGTGCCGGCGCCCCTGGCATCACCGTCGCACCGCTGTCCTTCATCTTACCGCTCCACCTCTCTCGACGTGGCAGCGCTCGGGCGGCCGCCTCAGTCCCGGGCTCGACCCGGGACCGCCTTTTGTGCAGCCTGGCAAGGAGGTCCCGGGTCAGGCCCGGGACCTTCGATGGCCAGCCGCCTAACTGATCGGCACCGCTCAGAGCCCCGCGTAGATTTCGGCCAACTTTCCGACCGCGGCCTCCGCGCTGAGGTCCTCGCTCTCGCCCGTCCGACGCGATGCGAGTTCGACCGTGCCCGCCTTGAGCCCGCGCGGGCCCACTGTGATGCGCCAAGGGAGCCCGATCAGTTCCATGGTCGCGAACTTGGCACCGGCCCGCTCGTCACGATCATCATAGAGCACGCTGAACCCGTGCGCGCCCAAGGCCTTGAGCAGGTCCTCGCAGGCCTTTTCCGTCCCCGCATCACCCTGTTTCAAGTTCACGAGCCCCAGATCGAAGGGCGTCACACTCTCGGGCCAGATGATCCCTTTGTCGTCATGATTGGCCTCGATCAGCGCGCCGACGAGCCGACTCACGCCCACCCCATAGCTCCCGCCATGCACAGGCATGCGCGTGCCATCCGGCGCCGCCACCGTCGCCCCCAACGGCTCGGAATATTTGGTGCCGAAGTAAAAGATATGCCCCACCTCGATGCCGCGCGCCGTCACGCGATCGGGCTCGGCCACCTCGGCGGCGAAGGCGGCTTCGTCATGGGTGTCATCGGTCCGCGCGTAGCCGGAGGTCCATTCCTTGAAGATCGCCTCCATCTGCGCCGCGTCGTCATAGTCCACCTCGCGCGCGCCCAGCTTCAGCTCTGCCACCCGACGATCCAGGAAGACCTCGCTCTCGCCGGTCTCCGCCAGGATCAGGAACTCATGGGCCAAATCGCCGCCGATCGGCCCGCTTTCGGCCGCCATCGGCACGGCCTTGAGGCCCAGCCGCTCGAAGGTGCGCAGATAGCTCACCATCATCTTGTAATAGCTGAGCGTCGCTCCCTCGCGGTCGAGATCGAAGGAATAGCCATCCTTCATCAAGAACTCGCGCCCCCGCATCACACCAAATCGCGGGCGCACTTCGTCGCGGAACTTCCACTGAATGTGGTAGAGCATCTTCGGCAAATCGCGCCAGGAACTGGCGGAGGCGCGGAAGATCTCGGTGATCTGCTCTTCGTTGGTCGGCCCATAGAGCATGTCGCGATCATGCCGGTCGCGAATGCGCAGCATCTCGGGCCCGTAGGCGTCATAGCGCCCGCTCTCGCGCCAGAGATCCGCGGATTGGATCGTGGGCATCAGCACAGGGATCGCGCCCGCGCGCTGCTGCTCCTCATGCACGATGTCCTCGATACGGCGCAGAACGCGCAGACCGAGCGGCAGCCAGGAGTAGATACCCGCACTGGCCTGACGGATCATCCCGGCGCGCAGCATCAGCCGATGCGAGACGATCTGCGCCTCGGCAGGCGTCTCCTTCAGCACGGGCAGGAAGTAGCGGCTGAGGCGCATCAAGGCTCTCCCGTCGTCATCGGCCCCGGTGACGCGGCCCTCCACGCCACCCGACCGCGCCCGGGTGTAGGGGACATGAGCGCCTGCAGCAAGCGCGTGCAGCGGCATGTCGACCCTTGGAAAAAACCGCCATTCCTTAGTTGCTGCGCTGCGGGAATGCATGCGGGAGAGTATTGTGCAGCTGCACGCAGCAGTCGCCATTTGACAGCGACAGAACAGTCGCGTAACCGCACCCTACAGACGCGATAAGTCTGAGGGAGGACTGGCCCGTTCCCATTCGGGAGCGGGTCCTTTTCATACAAATTGCTGGGCGTCTCGCAGTCAGCCGATCTCGAAAGCATGGGCACTATAGCCCAGGGCTCGCGCGAATTGGCCGAGGCGCTTGTTCACATCCTCACCGGCCATCTCGCGCGCAGGGCCCGAGAGGCGCATCACGAGCCGATCGCCATCGCCGCGGAGCCCGCAATGGGTGAGAATGCCAGGCGTTGCCGCAGCCAGCGTACAGCCGAGCCGCATGCCAAGCCCGATGGCGCGCGCCTGTTCGAGCGCCGGCGCACCGGCCAAAACGCCCAAGCCCGTCTCCGCCGACGGGGCCTTGCCATTGCGATAGCGCGCCGAGACCGCCGTCGCGAGGCAGACGCGCCCGGCATGGCCGAGATCGGTGAGGCTGACCCGGGTCGCCGCCTCCCAGCAGGCCTGATGGCGATGATCGGGATGGGTCCGCCAATTGACGTCCGCCAAATGACAAGCCGCTTTCAGGAGGCGGAGATCAGAAGCCGAGAGAGGCGCGAAAGCGGCGGCCAGCCAGCTGGCCAGTTCCTGACCAAAGCCGAAGGCACGGGCGCCCTTGCGCTCCATGTCTTCCGCTGCGGCAAGGAGGGGATCGCGGCGGCGCAAGTCGGGCGGCATGGAGGTGTAGCAGACACCCTCGCGAAGACCGAAGGCCGAGACTGCGACCGCCTCGGGCTGGAGCATCGACAAGAGCCCCTTCAAGATCTGGGCCGCCAGCGGCAGGCTGGGCGCGCGGTTTTCCGAGACGCCATCGAGCACGGCCATCTCCTCGGGCGTGGCGCGCATCGCATATCGTGCCAGAGCATGCGCCTCGGACGCCGTCAGCGTGTACTCATGCAGCACCTTCAGCGGATAGCCGCGCCGCTCCAGATCCACCCGTGCAAGCGCGCGCCAGGACCCGCCGACGAGGTAGAGCCGCGGGACGGGTTTACGGTCCGGACAGAGGACAGGTAGGGCGTCTCTCAGCGTGGCCTCGATCATGCCCGCCGGCACGGTCTGTCCGCGCAGCCGCTGCGGCCCGAGCGGCATCGTCACGCCCGCACCCGGCCGCCCATTGCCGACGGCGCAGAGCTCCATCGACGCGCCGCCGAGATCGACGACCACCCCCTCGGCGCCCGGATTGCCGTAGAGCACGCCCTCGGCAGCGAGCCGTGCCTCATCCGCACCGCTTGCGATCTCGAGGCGCACCCCAGTCGCCGCCTCCACCTCATGCTGGAACGCCGGGCCATCGGCGGCCTCCCGGATCGCCGCCGTCGCCACGCCCGCCAGCGTCGCCACCTGAAGATGCTCGGCAACCGCGGCAAAGCGGGCGATAGCGGCCAAGGCCCGCGCCCGGCCTTCCGGCGCCAACCGCCCCGTGCGGCTGAGATCGCCGCCGAGCCCGCACATCACCTTTTCATTGAAGACCACATCGGCAGAGCGCGCCGCGCCCTCGAAGATCACGAGACGGACCGAATTGGACCCGGCATCGACAACGCCGATCCGCCCCGGTCGCCCATCCGGGGCCGCGAAGGAGCGGCGCCCGAGGCCGGGCAGATCGTTCACGGTCCGCGTCGGCGGCACCGCGACGCCGGCACTGCCCCCGGCCACCGATGGCAGCCTCGGCGCAGCGCTGCGCCCTTGGCCCGGCGACCCGGCCGGTGTCGGGCCCTTCTCTTCCACACGGTCGAAAAGACGACCGTTCCGCGGTACACTCACCCCCGGTCTCCTCGTCACGCCTCCGCCGCCGGCGCCACCTCTGCCGCGGATGCTTCTGCCAGCGACCTATCTGAGCCCACCCCTTCGGCCGTTGCCGGCAGTACCGTGGCGCTCAACAAATCGCGGGACAGCCGCGGTGCATCGGCCGCCCCCGATCGTCCCCGCCCCGATAGTGACGGGTTGGCCATGAAGAACTCGTGGCAGTTAAACAGAATTTCTCCCTGACCGCCCTCTGCGCGCACGAAGGCGCCGTCGGGCATCAGCACCCAGGACTGCGCTTCGTCGCACATATTGGCCGCCATCACCTGCTCTAGGATCTGGTCGCGCACGGTCTGGTTCTCGATCTCGACCAGCGTCTCGACACGGCGGTTGAGGTTGCGGCCCATCCAGTCGGCCGAGGAGATGAAGAGACGGGCCTCAGCGCTCGGCAGCCCATGGCCATTGCCGAAACAGCAGATGCGAGAGTGCTCCAGGAACCGTCCCACAACGCTCTTAACCCTGATGGTCTCGGAGAGGCCCGGCACGCCGGGGCGCAGACCACAGATCCCACGGATCACGAGGTCGATCTTCACGCCGGCCTGGCTCGCGGCATAGAGCGCGTCGATCATATCCTCCTCGATCAGGCTGTTCATCTTGGCCCAGATCTGCGCTGGCCGACCCGCGCGCGCATGTGCCGCCTCCGCCGCGATCTGATCGATGAGAGTCTGCTTGAGCGTCAGCGGCGCCACCTGGACCTTCTCGAGGCCCGCAGGCTCAGCATAGCCGGTGGTGAAATTGAAGATCTTGGCGGCATCGCGCCCATGCGTTGGCGAGCAGGTAAAGAGCGAGAGATCCGTATAGATCTTCGCCGTAATCGGGTGGTAGTTGCCCGTGCCGAAATGCGTATAGGTCACGAGCTCGCTGCCCTCGCGCCGCACGACCGTGCTGATCTTTGCATGCGTCTTTAGATCCACGAAACCGAAGACCACCTGGGCGCCTGCGCGCTCCAGCTGCCGCGCGAGGCGGATGTTGGCCGCCTCGTCGAAGCGCGCCTTCAGCTCGACAAGCGCCGTGACGCTCTTGCCGTCCTCCGCCGCCTCGCAGAGGGCCCGCACGATGGGGCTGTCCTTGGAGGTGCGGTAGAGCGTCTGCTTGATCGCGATCACATCCGGATCCCGGGCGGCCTGCTGCAGGAAGTTCACCACGATCTCGAAGCTCTCGT
This sequence comes from Pseudomonadota bacterium, assembly GCA_039026635.1. Classification (GTDB taxonomy): domain Bacteria; phylum Pseudomonadota; class Alphaproteobacteria; order Rhodobacterales; family Rhodobacteraceae; genus Thermohalobaculum. The sequence continues at coordinate 448 of JBCCLX010000138.1, read as the reverse complement.
AAGGGTGGTGGAGCAGCATGTCCTTCTGACGGATCGCCGCAAAAATATCGCCATCGTGATCGCGCACACGCTCTGGCAGGCGCGGATTATAGGGGGCCCATTTGAGATCCGGCCGGTCGTCGATCACAAGCTCCGACAGCGCCTTGATGCCGACAACGCCGTCGACCTCGATCACCTCCTCGCGCCGGGCGCCGGCCTCATTGACGATCAGATCGCGCAGATGGGTGGGTGCGTCGGCCGAGAACTTGAGGCGCACAACCTCCCCTCGCCGACGCCGCTTGAGCGCGGTCTCGAACTCGCGGACAAGGTCTTCGGCCTCTTCCTCGACCTCCAGATCGCTGTCTCGGAGGACACGGAAAAGGCAGTGGCCCGTCGCTTCATAGCCGGGGAAGAGCCGGTCCTGGAACAGCTCCAGCAGGGTCTCGATCGGCAGAAAACGGATGGCGCC
>JBCCLX010000137.1:0-9591 GCA_039026635.1 Pseudomonadota bacterium | reverse complement strand
CTCTTCACCGGCGCTTCTGCGGGAGTGAAGGGCTTTCCCGGCTCGGCGCCCTTTGCCATGGGCAAGTTCGCGCTGCGCGGCCTTGCGCAGTCGCTTGCCCGCGAACTGCATCCTCGGGGGATCCATGTGGGCCATTTCGTGATTGACGGCGGCATCCGGGACGAGAGCCGACCGGGGCGCGGCGCCGACCCCGAGCGCCCGGATGCCAAACTCGACCCGGACGCCATCGCGCGGACCTATTGGCACTTTCTCGAGCAGGAGCGCAGCTGCTGGGCCTGGGAAGTGGAGTTGCGCCCCTGGGTCGAGCGCTTCTGAGCGGCCCTTAGACCGGGACGACGGTATCGCTGAGCGCGATCTGCCCTGGCGCGATCACCGAGGCCGTGATCCCGCCATGACCGCGCATGGCCGTGTAGCCACCGGGCCCGAGCAGAGCTTCCATCCGCGAGCAGGGGGCGCAGAGACCGCTGACTTCCAGAACCGCCTCGCCGATCCGAAACGCTCGATTACGCATGCCGAGGAGATTGATCCCGGAGACCGCGATGTTGCGCCGGAGAAGCGCCGGCGTGAGGCTCTCGCGGCCGGCGAGGGCGGCGATCACGGGCAGGTGCTCCGCCTGGATCAGCGTGACCGCCCGTTTGCCGGGCGTCGCGCGATGGTCTCCGTCGAGCCCTGCCTCCGCGATCCAGGCGGTCTCGACCGGCTGCAGATCGGCCCGGCGCGCAGGACGCAGGCCGATCCAGGTCACAGAGCCGGATTGGGCGAAGCGGGCCGTCAGCGTGGCGATCGTCTCCACCGCTTCAGCCCAGGATCCCGGCGGCCACGAGGCAGGCTAGGCCGAGAAAGGCGAGCGCCAGCGCGATGCCATTCTCTATTACCAGTCGCTTAAAGGCCGCGGTGTCCGGCTCCTCCTCTTTGGACAGTCGACCGGCCGTTCGGATCACTCGGATCAGCAGCCCGATGGCAGCGGCCGCGAGGATCAATCCGATCGTGATGAGGATCGTGAAGCCCATGCGCTCTCCCTCTTCCGGCGGACCGCGGGCGGACTGCGCGCCGGACATCCTCTTCCATGGTGCAGCAGCTCGGAGCAAGGCATCGGAGCCGGTCGGCGATCAGTTTCGAATCACAAACCCGCCGCGAAAACCGATTTTGCATCGGGATTTTCCGATGATGATCAACCGAGGCGGGTGAATTAACCACGATCCTGCCATTCGGATGGCCTCCCACGACATGAGATGATGGACGACCGGCTCACTTGAGACTACCTTCGATAGGCCAAAGCAGGAGAGACAGCATGACCATTGCTGGTTGCATCGTCGCAATGGCGGCGCTCGGTTACTGGACCTGGCTTGCCGCTCGGCCGACGGAGGACCGTATCCCCGTCCGGATCCGGGTGGAGGACGAGCACCAGCACGTGCGCCGCGACGACGATCGCTACTGAGAGTTCCGTGCGGGCGGCGCGGGCCGTCCGACAGACCGCTCGCCATGGCGCCTGAATTGGCTGGCGCAGAGAAGGGCGGAACGGCAGGGCCATCGGGCCCTGGCGGGTGGTAGACGAGAGAACGATGTCGCTCTGGCAGAGGGTGAGGGAAAGTCTCGCTGCGCTTCGGCGAGGCGAGCCTCTTGCGAGCGTCCTTGAGAGACTCTCCCGAGAACCCGAACACACGGTCGCCTTCACGATCGCCGTCATCGCCCTGGGCGCCAAGATGGCGAAGGCCGATGGCGAGGTGACGCGCGACGAGGTCAGCGCTTTCCGCGCGATCTTTCATATCCCTCAGGAAGAGCTCGGCGCCGCGGCCCGCGTCTATAACAGCGCGCGCACGGATGTGGCTGGCTACGATGTCTACGCTCGACAAGTCGCGCGGATGTTCAACGAGCGCCCAGAGGTGCTGGAGGATCTGCTCGAGGGTCTTGTTTATATCGCCGCGGCCGACGGGCGGTATCACCCGGCCGAGGCGGCGTTTCTGGAGGATGTGGCCGGCATCTTTGGGGTGAGCGAGGATGCCTTTCGCTCGATCCGGGCGCGCCATTTGCCGGGGGAGGAGGATCCCTGGCAGGTGCTGGGCCTGGCGCCCGGGACCGACCCTGATGAGATGCGGCGCCACTACCGCGCCTTGGTGAAGCGGCTCCACCCCGACGGTTTGCTGGCACGCGGCGTGCCGCCCGAGGCGCGGCTTCTCGCCGAAAAGCGGCTTGCGGCCGTCAATGCGGCCTATGCGGCGGTGACGAGCAACGCCGCCTGAACCGGCACCTCGGCCATTAGCCGAGACGCGCGAAACTGCCCGAGTGATAGATCAGTGCCGGCCCGTCGTCCCGCGAGTAGGCGAGCACGCGGCCGAGGAAGATGTCGTGGTCGCCGGCGGTCACCCGCTCATGCGTCGCGCAATCGAAACGCGCGAGGCTCCCTGAGATCAGCGGGGCTCCCCGGGCGCCAGGCTCCCAGGCGACATCGCCGAACTTCTCGGCCCCGCGGGTGGCGAAGACCTTGGCGATGTCCTGCTGCTCCGCCGTCAGCACATTCACCGCGAAGGTGTCGGACTTGCAGAAGAGATCATAGCTCGCCGCTGTATGGGCGAGGCAGACGAGCAGGATCGGCGGCTCGAGGCTGACGGAGGTGAAGCTGTTGGCCGTGAACCCCACGGGCCCGCCCGCGGCATCGGCCGTGGTGACGATCGTGACGCCCGTGGCATAGGCGCCCAGGGCCTGGCGCAGCTGGGCCTTGTCAGATGGCGGATGCATCGCAGTGTCCGGGTTACGCCGGGCCCTGCGCCGGCTGGGCACGAGATAGTCCGAGGACGCGGGGTTGCGAGGGCCCGTCACCCATCGAAGCCGTTGATTTCGCCCTCGACCCAGCCGGCGAGGATCGAGCGGGCGATGGCATCTGCGCGCGGGGAGCCGAGGCTCGGATGCTGACCGGCCAGTGCGGCGGCCATCTCGGCCCGCGTGGCCCAGGTGGCGCTCTCCAATTCGGCGGGATCGATCGTGATCTCCTCGCCCAGCGCCTCGGCCACGCACCCGATCATCAGCGTCGAGGGGAAGGGCCAGGGCTGGGTGGCGAGATAGCGCACGCGCCCCACCGGGATTGCCGCTTCTTCCAGCACCTCCCGGCGCACCGCCTCCTCCGGCGTCTCCCCCGGCTCGATGAAGCCGGCGAGGAGCGAATGAAGCCCCGGCGGCCAGGCGCGTTGGCGCCCGAGCAGGACCTTGTCACCGGAGAGCACCAGCATGATCACCACGGGATCGACCCGCGGAAAATGCTGGGCGCCACAGCTCGGGCAATGGCGCCGCCAGCCCGCATCCGCGACCTCGCTCGGCGCCCCGCAGCGGGCGCAGAAACGGTGTGTCGCATGCCAGCCGAGCATCGCCTTCGCCGTGGCGGCAATGGCGGCATCGGTCGCGGAAAGCTCGGCGCTGATCGAGCGCAGATCGATGAGTTTTGCGCCTTCGCCCAGGATCTCCGCCCGCGCCGCCTTGTCCAGCGGCCCCAAATCGGCGGCAAAGCGCGGGGTGCCGTCGACGGTGCCGAGGAAGATCGGCGTCTCTTCGGCCTTGGCGTTCAGCTGATCCATGGGCAGGAGCAAGAGCGCTTTCGTCTCCTCGAGATCGACGGCGATCCGGCCCTCGGACAAGGCCACCCCGCGGGCGTTCGGGAGGGCGGCTTGTGCGTCGGCCTCACTGCGCAGATGCGCGGCGCGGTCCAGCCTGTTTTCGGGCCGGGCAAAGGTGATCCGGTCGAGATGGGTCATCAGATGTTGTCTGCCTCGCTGCCGCCCCAGCGCTCGCCTGGGGGATCGGCGCCGCGCCGGGGTGATGGCAGAGGGGCAGGGCGCTTTCAAGCGGTCCAGATGAAACCACCCGGCATCTTGCGGCACCGACGCCGCGCCGCTATGTCGTTTCGTGAGAGGTTGGCGCGGGCAGGCACCTCGCCAACCCGGTCAGGTCCGGAAGGAAGCAGCCGTAACGAGCCCCGCTTGGGTCGTTGTCCAGCCTCTCACCCCTCCCTTCTCGCAGGACCGCTCTCGAGCGGCGCTTCAGCGCCAGAGGCGCAAGCCGCGGCGGCGCGGGATCATCTTGGTGAAGGCCAAGAGTTGCTCGGCACGGCGGGGCCAGACCACGATCAACAAGGTGCCCCAGATCAAGATCGGCTCGGCGACCCAGTACTGGCGCAGCGCCTCAGGGCTCAGGTACCGCGCCTCGCCCTGGCGTCGCGCCCGGCGGCGACGGCGCAGCGGTCGCTCGATCTTCTTCGTCTCAGAGAGGCGGGTGAAGTAGTCGGGCCAGTCCGCCGCTGGCAGGCGCGCAAAGGCCATCCCCGCCGCAGCCCCCTTATCCGCGTCGAAATCATAGGGGGAAGGCCCGGTCCAGTGATCCGAGACGAAGGCCATCCCGGTGAAAGGCCCCTGAGGACGGGCCCCCTCCGCCACATGCCAGCCAATCCAGCTTGTCCACCAGAAGAGCGCGGTCAGCAGCAGGGCCGCCAGTGTGCCCGAGGCGCGGCCGAGCCCCACGTCCACGAAGACCGGCCACATCAGGGCCGCCACCAGGAGGAGGTAAACGCAGGCGATGAGCCGTGTGTCGAGATAGTGCATCGCCAGGCCATGCCCCAGGCCACCGAGCGTCGTGTAGACCACCACGACCGGCCAGAAGAGCAGGGGCGCGTGGGTTTTGAGCGCGCGAAAGCCGGCGTTCACCGTGACCATGCCTGCGGACATCGCCGTCCTCCCTCCCGTGGCGGGCGACCGCTCCCCTCAGCGGCTGGTCCCGTGATCTCGACGCACTCCCGATGCGTGCCTCAGCGTGTGCGGCCCAGTCGTCCCTGCTGCTCTCCCAGTGCTTGCCCCGGCCCGGCGCCCCGCCTTAGGGTCCTCGGCCAAATGAGCCGGATCACAGCATGACCGAGACGCCGCCAGCGGGCCGCGCGCCTTCTGCCCAGCAACCCTATCAGGTGCTGGCCCGGAAGTATCGCCCAGGCCACTTCCGCGACCTGATCGGTCAGGAAGCGATGGTGCGCACCCTCACCAACGCCTTTGCCCATGATCGGATCGCCCATGCCTTCGTGCTGACGGGGGTGCGCGGCGTCGGCAAGACGACGACGGCGCGGATCATCGCCAAGGGGCTGAACTGTACCGGCAGGGGCGATGGGCCGACGGTCGATCCCTGCGGGGAATGCCCCTCCTGCCTGGCGATTGCGGCCGGTCGCCATGTCGACGTGCTGGAGATGGACGCCGCTTCGAACACTGGCGTCGACGATGTGCGCGAGATCATCGAGAGCGTGCGCTACCGGGCCGTGGAGGCGCGCTACAAGGTCTACATCATCGACGAGGTGCATATGCTCAGCACCTCCGCATTCAACGCGCTCCTGAAGACGCTGGAGGAGCCGCCGGAGCATGTGGTCTTCCTCTTCGCTACCACCGAGATCCGAAAGGTCCCGGTGACGGTGCTCTCCCGCTGCCAACGCTTCGATCTGCGCCGGATCGAGCCAGAGGTGATGCTGGCCCATTTGAACGGGATCTGTGAGGCGGAGGGCGCGGTTGTCGCGGAGGATGCGCTGGGGCTGATCGTGCGGGCGGCCGAGGGGTCGGTGCGCGATGCCCTCTCGCTGCTCGATCAGGCGATTGCCTTTGGCGCGACGGCCGGCGGGCGCGTGGATGCGGCGGCCGTGCGGGGGATGCTGGGACTCGCTGATCGTGGCCGGCTCTTCGATCTCTTCGAGGCGGTGATGGCGGGCGATGCGGCGGGCGCCTTGGCCGAACTGGGGCGTCAGTACGCCGATGGCGCCGATCCGGCCGTTGTGCTGCGGGATCTGGCGGAGCTGACCCATTGGCTGTCGGTCCTGCGGATTTCGGCCGAGATCGGGGATGACCCGACCGTGTCGCCCGAGGAGCGGCGCCGGGGCCGGGCGCTCGCCGAACGGCTCTCAATGCGTGCGCTGACGCGGGCCTGGCAGATGCTGCTCAAGGCGCTTGATGAGGTGGCCCGCGCGCCCTCGGCGATCATGGCAGCCGAGATGGCGATCATTCGCCTCGCCCATGTGGCGGAGCTGCCGAGCCCGGAGGAGTTGATCCGCCGGCTGGAGGGAGAGATCCCCACACCGCCATCGTCACCCGAAGGCGGCTCACGGAGCGGCGCACAGGGGAACGCCGGCATTGCATCCGAGAATGCAGGGCGCGCGCCCGGCGGAAGCCATGGAGGCGCCGGTCCGAGAGCGGGTACGCCACCTTCGCCACGCGCCAATGCCGGCTCCCCCCCTCATGCCGCGCAGGCCATGAGGGGCGAGCACGGGGCGCTCGCCATGGGGCAAGGGCGCCCGGATGGCACGGTGCCGCTGATCTCGGGCGCGACCGAGGTCGATGCGCCGGCGGCTGGTTTCGAGAGCCTCGAGGAGATCGAGGCGCGGCTCGAAGCGGCGCGCGAAGCGCTTCTCGCCTACGAGCTTGCGCGCCATGTCCGACCTGTGGCGCTGCGGCCAGGCGTGCTGGAGGCCGCGCTCACGGCCGATGCCCCGGCCGATCTGGCGGGCCGGCTGTCCGAGGCGCTGCAGGCGCTCAGCGGGCGGCGCTGGTCGGTCGTGATCTCCGCTGCGGAGGGTGCGCCGAGTTTGGCCGAGCGCCGCGCGACTGAAGCGGCGACGCGGGCCGAGGCCGCGGCGCGTCACCCGCTCGTCCTTGCGGCCCTCGAGACCTTTCCGGGCGCGCGCGTCACTGCCGTGCGCCCCCTCGCGCTATCCACACCGGTGGCAGCACCCGCTGCCGAAGCGGAGACGCATGACTGGGACGCGGATGCTCCGCTGCTCGATGACGACGACCCCTTCGAGGAGGACTGAGATGTTCAAAGGACTGGGCGGCCTTGGCGATATGGCCAAACTGATGAGCCAGGCGGGCGAGCTGCAGCAGAAGCTTGCCGATGCGCAGGCGCGCGTGGCCGAGATCGAGGTTGAAGGCAGCGCCGGCGGCGGCATGGTCCGCGCGCGGGCCACGGGCAAGGGCGTGGTCACCGGCCTCGAGGTCGACCAATCCCTAATCGACGGCACCGAGGAGAAGGCGGTGCTCGAAGATCTCGTCACCGCGGCCGTCAATGACGCGCTCTCCAAGGCGCGCGAAGCAGGGGCGGCGGAGATGGCGAAGGCGACGGAGGGCCTGCCGTTGCCACCGGGGATGGCGCCCCCGCTCGGCGGCTGAGGGATGGACGGCGATCATCTGCACGGCGAGGGTGCGGCGGCCGAGCGCAGCCCGCCTGGTCTGGCCGACAGCTTCGGGTCGGCGGCCTATGGCGGGGCTGGCTGGCAGCCGCGGGTGCTAAGCCATGCGGCTGAGCTCGGAAGCCATTGGGCCCGGGCGGGGATCGACAGCGAATGGGCGCCGCTCGAGACTGTGCTTCTTTCCGCACCCGGGCCTGCGATGGCAGCAGCCTCGGCGGATCCGAATGCGGCGCAGCTCCTCGCCCCCGTCGATCTGGCCCGTGCCCGTGCCGAGCACGCGGGTCTGGCGGCGGCCTATCGCGATGCCGGGATCGCGGTTTTGGAGGTCGCGCCGTCGCAGGCCCACGCCAATCAGATTTTCTGCGCCGATACTTTCGTGATGACCCCGGAGGGCGCGATCCTGGCGCGACCGGCCTCGGCGGTGCGCGCGGGCGAGGAGGTGGCGGTTGCAGCCGCGCTGGCGGGCGCGCATGTGCCGATCCTGGCGACGCTGACCGGGACGGCGACCTTCGAGGGCGCGGATCTGATGTGGCTCGACGCGCAGACGGCGGTGATCGGTCGTGGTCTGCGCACGAACGAGGCCGCGATCGGTCAGATCCGGCGGGTTCTCGAGCAGATCGGCTGCGACCTGATCGCCGTCGATATGCCCTGGGGTGTCATGCATCTGATGGGGATGATCCGTATCCTCGACCGGGATCTCGCCGTCGCCTGGCCCCGCCGGGCCCCGCTGGCGGCCGTGCAGGCGATGGAGGCGCGGGGTATGCGGGTCGCCTTCCCGCCGCGCGATCTCTCGGAGGCGGCGATCAACACCGGGCTCAATGTCGTGACGCTGGGGCCGCGGCGGATCGTGATGCCGGCCGTTGCAGGCGACCCGGATGTGATGGCCATGACGCGTTTCTACGAAAGCCTGGGCGTCGAGGTGGTGGCCGTGGGGATGGCGGAGCTGCGCCGGGCTGCCGGGGCTGCAGGCTGTCTCACCGGGATCGTTGCGCGCCAGCGGGTGGGTTGAGGGCGAGGATGCTGCGCAACGACGCCGGTCCGCTGGAGCGCATGATCGAGCTTTTGGCCAAGCTGCCCGGCCTTGGGCCTCGCTCGGCGCGGCGCGTAGCGCTGGCACTCTTGAAACGGCGCGAGCGCCTGCTCGAACCCCTGGCTGCAGCGATTGCCGAGGTCGTGGCGACGGTGCGGGATTGTCCGCGCTGCGGGAACATCTCCAACGGCGGGGAGTGCTCGATCTGCACGGATGAGCGGCGCGACAGGACCCGGCTCTGCGTGGTCGAGAGCGTGGCGGATCTCTGGGCGATCGAGCGGGCGGGGGCGTTCTCAGGGCGCTACCACGTGCTCGGCGGCGTGCTGTCCGCCCTCGATGGGATCACGCCCGAGACGCTGCGCATTCCCTTCCTGGCGCGGCGGGTCGCCGATGAGGGGGTTCAAGAGGTCATTCTCGCCCTGGCAGCGACCGTCGATGCGCAGACCACGGCGCATGTGATTGCCGACTATTTGGAAGAGTTGAATGTCCAGGTGACGGTGCTGGCGCGTGGGGTGCCGATCGGTGGAGAGCTCGATTACCTCGACGACGGCACGCTCAGCGCGGCGCTTTCACAGCGCAAACCCCTTTGAGCTAGGCGGAGGCCCCGAGAGGTTTCGCCGGGAAATTTACCATTCGTTAACACTCCTTACCTAACTTTTACTCAACTGGGGTGTGGCCGGCACTGGACGACCGTCTCCCTCTCGTCGGTGTGTGGTTGCCGGCGGGCGCTGACGGAGAAGGTGATTGCAGAAAAAACCGCGCAGCCTGGGGCTGCGCGGTTTTCTACGAATTTGAAGTAATTTAATAAGACAAGCGGGCTACACAAAACCGCGTCGACCATGGCCCGGCCGGCAGTGGACGACCGTCGCCCTTTACGCACTCACACGTCGTGGCCACGAGGCGACGACTGCGGACATATGGCTTCTTTGTGTGTCCGGATTGGGGCAAGCAAGGTGAATTTGCCGGTCACCTTGTTAAAAACCTGCTGAGTGATGCGCAGAGCGCGCGGATGGCAGGGGTGGCGGCGGCCCCGCGCGGGACACGGCATCGTTCAACCCTGCAGACGCGCCAGAAGCGGGCCGGCTGCCCGCCGTGCCGCCTCGCTCCAATGCGCCTGAGCCGTTGCGAAGAGATGGGCTTCCGAGCGCAGGATCTCACCGTCGTCGAGGATCCTCAAATGATTGGCGCGCAGCGTCTCGCCGGAGGAGGTGATATCGACGAGCGCCTCGGCCGAGCGGTTCTTCGGTGCCGCCTCCGTCGCTCCCTGGCTGTCGACGATGCGATAGTCCGCCACGCCACGGGCGCGGAAGAAGCGCCGTGTCAGGTTGTGATACTTGGTGGCGATGCGCAGGGCATGGCCGTGGCG
>JBCCLX010000136.1:0-9616 GCA_039026635.1 Pseudomonadota bacterium | reverse complement strand
CCCGTCCAGCCCAGCTCCTCGGCATATTGGCCCGGCCGGCAGCCGTAATGCGCGAGGCTGTACTCCACGTCCTCGTCGTTCTCCGCCAGATGGGTATGGAGCCGCACGCCCTTCTCTCGCGCCAGCACCGCCGCATCGCGCATGAGCCCTGTGCTGACGGTGAAGGGCGAGCAGGGCGCGATGCCGACACGGGTCATGGCGCCGGGCGCCGGGTCGTGGAGCGCGGCGACCACGCGCTCCATATCGGCCAGAATGTCGGGCTCGCGCTCGGTGAGGAAATCGGGGGGCAGGCCGCCGGCACTCTCCCCGATGCTCATGGCGCCGCGGGTGGGATGAAAGCGGATACCGATCCCCGCCGCCGCCTCGACTGAATGCTCGAGCCGCGCGCCATTGGGATAGATGTACTGATGATCCGCGGCACAGGTGCAGCCGGAGAGGGCAAGCTCGGCGAGGCCGAGGGAGACGGCAGCCTGGATATCCTCGGGCCGCATCCGGGCAAAGATCGGATAGAGCGTCTTGAGCCAACCGAAAAGGAGCGCGTCCTGGCCCCCAGGGACCGCCCGTACCAGGCTTTGGAACAGATGGTGATGGGTGTTGATGAGCCCTGGCGTGACGACACAGCCGGCAGCATCCACGATCGCGTCTGCAGGCCCCTCGGCGACAGCATCGCCGGGGCCGCCCACAGCCGTGATTGCGCCGTCGGTCGCCCGCAGCCAGCCCCCCGCGATCTCGCGGCGCATCCCGTCCATGGTGACGAGCACATCGGCGTTGCGGAGGAGAAGCGTGCTCATGGGCGGGCCTCTGCCGGGGGCAGGACGGTGATCGGGGGTTCGACGGCATGCACGACGAGGTTGGCCGAGGGGTTCGGCCCGCCGCGGTCGAGAACCCAGAAGTCGGCCGGCGCGTCGAGGGGGGTCAGCACCCCGTGCCAGCAACCGGCTGCGAGGTTCACACCGACCCCGGGTGCGGGCAGGAAGGCACGCGGGCGGCCGGGCCGGCCCGCTTCGTCCAGCGCGACGATCACCATCCAGCGGCAGGGCGCGGCCGGCATGAAGGCCTGACTGCCGAGGGGGTGATGCTCGAGGAGCGTGAGATCGTAAGGCAGAGACACGGCCTCCGAGCGGAAGAGCGCGATGCCGGGCGCGCCGCCGCCGAGAAAGGCGAGCCGGGCCGCCATATCGTGACGCTCGCAGCGGCCCTCGTTGATATGGGTCGGATCGAGGCCGGGGCGCAGAACCTCGCCGAAAGGCGCGAAGGCCTCGGGCGTCAGCGGCTCTACCGTGATCGTGCTCATGCCGGCCGCCCTGCCGGCGGCAGCAGGGACGGGTGGCGATTGATGTCCTTGTAGAGAAGATAGCGGAAGGGCCCCGGCCCGCCCGCATAGCAGGCCTGGGGGCAGAAAGCGCGGAGCCAGAGGAAATCGCCGGGCCCAACCTCAACCCAATCGCGGTTGAGCCGATAGACGGCCTTGCCCTCCAAGATCGTGAGCCCGTGCTCCATGACATGCGTCTCTTCGAAGGGGATGGCACCGCCGGGCCCGAAGGTGACGATGGTGATGGCCATGTCGTAGCGCAGGTCGTTGGGGTCCATGAAGAGCGTCGTGGCCCAAGCGTCATGGCCCGGCATGGGCCGCGGCGCGATGTCCTGATCGCGGGTGACCAGGGGCGGCGCGGGGGAGAGGCCGGCGGCCGGCTGCCAGCGTTTACGGATCCAGTGGAAGGACACAGGCGCTGCGCTCTCATTGGCCAGGCTCCAGCCGGCCCCTGGCGGGATCCAGGCAAAGCCACCGGGCTCGAGGAGCGTCGCCTCGGTCCCGATGGTCAGCGTCAGCTGCCCCTCCGTCACGAACAGAGCGGCCTGGGCGCCGGGATCGGGCTCGGGCCTCGCGCTGCCGCCCCCGGGCGCGATCTCCACGGCATATTGCGCGAAGGTCTCTGCAAAGCCCGTCAGCGGGCGGGCGAGGATCCAGGCGCGGGTGCCTTCGAAGCCTGGAAGCTTGCTCGTCACGATATCGCTCTGCACGCCCGCGGGGATCACGGCATAGGCCTCGGTGAAGACAGCGCGGCCTTCGTGCAGCGTGGCAGGCCCGGGCAGGCCGGCGGGTGGGGTCGCGTAACGGCTCATGGTTTCAGCTCATGGACTAAGCGCCGCGTCGAGGCGCAGACGGGCGATGCGTTCGACCTCGGTGCAGGCGGTCGCGAACTCGGTCTCGGCATCATTGCCGAGGCGCGCCTCGAAAGCAGCCAGGATCTCGGCCTTGGTGCGCCCCTTGACGGCCATGATGAAGGGGAAGCCGAAGCGGGCGGTATAGGCGGCGTTGAGCTCCTGGAAGCGGGCGCGTTCGCCATCCGTCAAGGTATCGAGGCCCGCACTGGCCTGTTCGGCCATGCTCTCGGGCGTCAGCCGGCGCGCTTCGGCCAGCCGGCCGGCGAGATCAGGATGGGCGCGTAGCACCGCGAGGCGCCGTTCAGGGCTCGCCAGTCGGAACCGAGTGCGCAGCGCCGCGTGGAGCCCGGTGGCCGTGTCCTGCGCGCCGCCGATCCCGAAGGTCCAGGCCTCCTCGGCGATCCAGGGCGAATGCTCGAAGATGCCCCCATAGGTGGCCACGAAGGCGGCACGGTCGAGGGTCGAGGGCAGCAGCCCGCTAGGCGCCGGAAAATGCTGCGCCCAATGCTCGGCGATCTCCAGCCGGGTCGCGACCCAGACGCGGTCGTGCTGGCGGACATAGTCGAGGAACCGCGCCAGCGCCTCGGCCCGCGCCGGGCGCCCGGCCAGCCGGCAGTGCAGGCCGAGGTTCATGATCACCGGCCGGCCTTGCACCCCCTCCGCATAGAGGCGATCGAACGCCATGCAGAGGTAATGCGTGAAATGCTCGGGATCAGAGAACCCGGGTGCTGTGCTGAAGCGCGCATCATTGGCATCGAGTGTGTAGGGCACGATCAGCTGCGGCCCCGTGGGCGTCTGCTGCCAATAGGGCAGCTCGTCAGCATAGCTGTCGGCCACATAGGTGAAGCGGCCTGTCTCTGCGGCCAGAAAAACGGTGTTGGCCGAGCAGCGCCCCGTGTACCACCCCCGCGGCGCCGCGCCGGCGACGGCTTCGTGGAGCGCGATGGCCGCCTCCATATCCGCCCGCTCCGCCGCGATCCCGTGGTTGCCATAGTCAATCCAGCGCAGCCCGTGGCTCGCGATCTCCCAGCCCGCCTCCTGCATCGCGGTCACCGCCTCGGGCGCGCGCGCAAGCGCCATGGCGACGCCGAAGCAGGTTGCGGGCATCGCACGCTCGGTCAGGATCCGGTGCAGTCGCCAGAAGCCGGCACGGGCGCCGTAATCGTAGATCGTCTCCATGTTCCAATGGCGCCGTCCGCCCCAGGGGCCCGCCGCGGGGATCTCGGAGAGAAAAGCCTCGCTCTCGGTGTCGCCATGCAGGAGGCAGCGCTCGCCCCCCTCTTCGTAGTTCACGACGATCTGCAGCACGATCGCCGCATCGCCGGGCCACCTCGGATCCGGTGGGTGGGCGCCATGGCCGAGCAGATCGCGGGGATAGGACATGGGCAGCTCTCATGGTGGCGGGGCGTCGCAGGGCCGAGTTTCGGAAAAGCCTTGCGGCGAGCGCAAGAGCCAATGCATCGTTTCAGGGCAGAGCTGTGGCAGATCGCGCGCGATTTGCCCGAGGCCTACTCAGGGAAGACGCGATGGCACGGCCAAGCGGCAGCGGTCGCCTAACAACCCATGTGCTCGACACCGCCCGCGGGCGCCCTGCGGCGGGGGTGCGGATCACGCTCTGGCGACTGCGCGAAGGTGTTGCGCGCGAGCGCATCGCCGAGGCGATCACGAATGAAGACGGGCGGACGGATGCGCCGCTCCTTTCGGGGGCCGGGTTTGAGACGGGCGAGTATGAGCTTGAGTTTGCCGCCGGCACCTATCTGCGGGCAACGGGCGCGCCGGTGAGCGAGCCGGGCTTTCTCGACGTGATCCCGATCCGTTTCGCGATGGCGGAGGAGGCGCTCTATCACGTGCCGCTCCTGCTGGCCGCGCACGGCTACAGCACCTATCGGGGAAGCTGATGCTGTCCTTTCTGCTCAACGATCGGGAGGTGCAGCTCGAGACCGTCGGGCCAGCCGATACGCTGCTCGATCACCTTCGGATCAATGAGGGGCTGACGGGCACGAAGGAGGGTTGTGCCGAAGGGGATTGTGGTGCTTGCACCGTCCTGATCGGTCGACCGGCCGCGACGGGTATGGCCTATCTACCGGCCAACGCCTGTATCCGCCTGATGCCGTCCCTTGCGGGATGCCATGTCGTGACGGTGGAGCATCTGGCGCAGGGCGGCGCATTGCATCCGGTGCAGGAAGCGATGGTGGCCTCTCATGGCAGCCAATGCGGCTTCTGCACCCCGGGGATCGTGATGGCGCTGGCGGCGCTGCGGCTCTCCGACGATGCCCCGGATCGGGCGACGGCGGAGGAGGCGCTGCAGGGCAATCTCTGCCGCTGCACCGGCTACGCCCCGATCCTGGAGGCGGCGATGGCACCTGCCGACGGCGCCTGTGCTGTGCGCGACGGGGCGGATGCAGCGGCGCGCCGGCTGAGCGATCTGCCGCCGGCGCCGGAGCGGCTGGAGAGCCCGGCCGGTCGCGTTTATCTCCCCCGAGATCTCCAGGGGCTCAGCCGGGCGCTGGTCGAGGCACCGGAGGCGACGCTGGTGGCAGGCGCCACGGATATCGGGGTCTGGACCGCCAAGGCGTTTCGCGACATCGCGCCGGCGATCTTTCTTGGCGGCATCGCGGATCTGGCGCGGATCGAGCCTGTGCCCGGTGGGCTCCGGATCGGGGCCGCGGTGAGCTATGCCGATCTTCTGCCCCATATCGACGCGCGCCACCCGCATCTCTCGGCCTATTGGCGCCGGATCGGCGGCCCGCAGATCCGAGGGGCGGGGACCATTGGGGGCAATCTCGCCACCGCCTCCCCGATCGGCGACACGCCGCCACCTTTCATGGCGCTCGACGCCCGCCTCATCCTGCGCTCGGCCGTGGGAACGCGGGAGATTGCGCTCGACGCGTTCTTCACCGGATACCGCCAAACCGCTCTGGCCCCGGGCGAGATCATCGAGGCCGTGCTCCTCCCCGATCCCGATCCAGCGGCCTTTCATGGCGCCTGGAAGATCTCGAAGCGGCGGGATGAGGATATCTCCTCCCTCTCCGCGGCTTTCTCGCTTTGGATTGAAGACGGGCGAGTGCGAAAGGCGCGCATCGCCTTCGGGGGCATGGCGGCGACGCCGGCGCGGGCCCAGGCCCTTGAGAGCTGGCTCACAGGCCGCGCCTGGACGCTGGAGACCGCCCTCGCCGCTGCGGCGCCCTTGGCGGAGGATTTCAGCCCCATCTCCGATATGCGCGCCTCTGCCAGTTATCGCGGGCTGGTCGCGCGCAATCTGGTTGTGCGGGCCTGGCGCGCCAGCACAGGTGCGGATGACGAGCCGTTAGAGGCCAGCCATGCCGCGGGATGATGGCCGCCCCGACGGCGCGCCCCCGGCCGGGGCGCCCGTTGCGCATGACAGTGCGCGCCGGCATGTCACCGGGGCGGCGCCTTACCTCGACGATCTGCCGGAACCTGCCGACCTGCTGCACGCAGCGCTGGGCCTGGCCGATGTGGTGCCGGGGGCGCTCACCCGTTTCGATCTCGCGGGCGTACGCGCCGCCCCGGGCGTCCGCCTCGTGCTTACGGCCGAGGATGTCCCCGGATACAACGATATCAGCCCCACGGGCAAGGCGGACGATCCGGTCTTTCCAGCCGACACCATCGCCTTTCGCGGCCAACCCCTCTTTGCCGTGATCGCCGAAACCCGAGCGGCCGCCCGCCAGGCGGTGCAGCGCGCCCGGATCGCGACGGCGCCCACCGACAACCCCGCCACCCGCGCCTATGACATCGCCAGCGCCGAGGCCGCCGGCGGCGCCTTCGTGACCGAGCCGTTGACCCTTGCGCGCGGCGATGCGGCCGCCGGGCTCGACCGGGCGCCCCTCCGCCTCGACGGGACCATGGGCATCGGCGGACAGGACCATTTCTACCTCGAAGGCCAGATCGCGATGGCTATACCCGAGGAGGACGGCGTCACGGTCTGGTCCTCGACGCAGCACCCCTCCGAGGTCCAGCATATGGTCGCCCATGTCCTGGACCTACCCTCGGCGGCGGTCACCGTAAAGGTCCGGCGCATGGGCGGGGCCTTCGGGGGCAAAGAGACCCAAGGCAATATCTTCGCCTGCATCGCAGCCCTCGCCGCGACCCAGCTTCGTCGCCCGGTCAAACTGCGCCCCGATCGGGACGAGGACATGATCGCGACCGGCAAGCGCCACGACATGGAGGCGCGTTACAGGGTCGGCTACGAGCCCTCCGGCCGCATCCGCGCCCTCGACATGACGCTTGCCGCCCGCTGCGGCTTCTCGGCCGACCTCTCCGGACCGGTAACCGATCGGGCGCTCTTCCATGCGGACAACTGCTATTTCTACGAGGATGTCCGCCTGCGCTCGCGCCCGCTGCGCACCGCCACCGTCTCCAACACCGCCTTCCGCGGCTTCGGCGGGCCCCAGGGCATGCTGGCCGGGGAGCGGGTGATCGAGGAGGTGGCCTATGCGCTCGGCCGCGATCCGCTCGAGATCCGGCGTGCCAATTTCTATCGGCCGGATGCGGCGGAGGCGCGTGACATCACGCCCTATCACCAGCGTGTGGACGACAACATCATCGCCCGCCTGGTCGATGAGCTGGAGGCGGAAGCGGCCTATCAGAGCCGCCGCCGCGCCGTGATCGATTTCAACGCCAAGAGCCCCGTCATGCGCCGCGGCATTGCGCTGACGCCAGTGAAGTTCGGGATCTCCTTCACGGCCACCTGGTACAATCAGGCCGGCGCGCTCGTGCACATCTATCGCGACGGGTCGGTCCATCTGAACCATGGCGGCACGGAGATGGGGCAGGGCCTCAACATCAAGGTCGCCCAGGTCGTCGCCGAGGCACTGGGTCTGCCGCTCGAGCGGATCGCGATCACGGCGACGGCAACGGACAAGGTGCCCAACACCTCCGCCACTGCCGCCTCCTCGGGGGCGGATCTGAACGCGATGGCAGCGCTCGATGCGGTCGAGACGATCAAGGCCCGGCTGAGCGCCTTTGCCGAAGCAGAATGGGGTGGCGCGGTCACCTGGGGCGATGGGGCCGTCACCGCGGGCGGCCAGACGATCCCCTTTGCCGACCTCATCGAGGCCGCTTATCGCGCGCGCATCCAGCTCTCGGCCACGGGCTTTTACGCGACGCCGGGCATCCATTGGGATCGCGCGGCCGGGCGCGGCGAGCCCTTTTTCTACTTCGCCTATGGCGCGGCCTGCTCCGAGGTTGAGATCGATACGCTGACTGGGGAGTACCGCGTTCTGCGCACGGATATCCTCCATGATGTCGGCCGCTCTCTGAACCCGGCGGTCGACCGGGGCCAGATCGAGGGTGGCTTCGTGCAAGGCATGGGCTGGTTGACGACGGAAGAGCTGGTCTGGGACAGCGATGGCCGGCTTCGCACCCATGCGCCCTCGACCTACAAGATCCCGCTCGCCTCGGACCTGCCTCGCGATTTCCGGGTGCGGATCGCGGAATGGTCGGCCAATCCGAAGCGGACGATCAAGCGCTCCAAGGCCGTGGGTGAGCCGCCCTTTATGCTCGCCATCTCCGTGCTCGAGGCGTTGTCCATGGCAGTCGCCAGCGTCGCGGATTACCGCCATTGTCCCCGTCTGGACGCGCCCGCGACGCCCGAGCGCGTGCTCCTGGCCGTCGAGCGGTTGCGAGGCATGCCATGACCGAGGCCGAGCTCCTGGCGGGCAAAGCGCCCCTGATCGAGATCCGGCTCGAGACCGTCGAGGGCTCGGCCCCGCGGGAAGCGGGTGCGGCCATGCTGGTGAGTGCCGAGGCCGAGGCCGGCACCATCGGCGGTGGACGGCTCGAATACGAGGCGACGATCCGAGCGCGCGCCATGCTGGTCGAGGGGGCGGATAAGTTGGAGATGACGGTGCCCCTGGGCCCCGCCCTCGGGCAATGCTGCGGCGGCCGCGTGCGCCTTAGCCTGCGACGCCTCGATGGGGCGGCCCGGTCAGCGCGCGCCGCGGCGCAGCATGCCGAAGCGGCCAGGCGCCCGGCTGTCCTGATCTTTGGCGCGGGGCATACGGGTATGGCGCTGGCGGGCGCGCTCGCGCCCCTCCCGCTTACCACGAGCTTGATCGATGAGCGCCGCAGGCTCCTCGATGGCGCCCCCGAAGGCGTCCGCTGCATCGCTACCCCGCTCCCCGAAGCCACTGTCCGCGCGGCCCCGCCGGGAAGCGCCTTCGTGGTGCTAACTCATGACCATGCAACCGATTTTCTGATCGCGGGTGAGGCGCTGTCGCGGGGCGATGCGGCCTATGTCGGCATGATCGGCTCGGCCACGAAGCGCGCCCGCTTCCTCTCCCAGCAGGCGCCGAGCGCCCCGATCCGGCACGAGGATGGCCGCCAAGGTCCCGGGCTTGACCCGGGACCTCCTGTGCCGGGAGGGGGGCCTGTCCCGCTGACCTGCCCGATCGGGGCTGCGGGTCTTGGGGACAAGCGGCCGGCGGTGATTGCGCTCCATACCGCCTCGGAGATCATGCAGGTCTTCGCCCGCGCAGCCGCCCGTCCCGCTGCCTCTACGACCACCGCCCGCCTGACCGGCTGATCCGCGAGGCCCTATGGATCCCGTCACCCTCACGCTTCTCTGGGATTGGCTCGCCTTCGCGCTGCGTTGGCTGCATGTGATCACGGCCATCGCCTGGATCGGCTCGTCCTTCTACTTCATCGCCCTAGACCTTGGCCTGCGCCGCGACGGGGGGATCCCCGCAGGCGTCGGCGGTGAGGCCTGGCAGGTCCATGGCGGTGGTTTTTACCATATCCAGAAATACTTAGTCGCGCCTGACGCCCTGCCCGAGCATCTGACTTGGTTCAAGTGGGAGGCCTATTCGACCTGGCTCTCAGGCGCCGCCCTCCTCGCAGTTCTCTACTGGGCGAATGCCGAGCTCTACCTCGTGGATCCCAGCGTGCTCGATATGCCGTCATGGGTCGCCATCGGGCTCTCGGCCAGCTCGCTCGCCGTCGGCTGGCTGCTCTACGACGCGCTCTGCAAGAGCCCGCTCGGCCAAGATCAAACGCGGCTGATGCTCGTCCTCTTCGGCGTGCTGATCGTTATGTCCTTCGCCTACACGCAGATTTTCCCCGGTCGGGCGGCGCTCCTCCACCTTGGCGCCTTCACGGCCACGGTGATGTCGGCCAATGTCTTCTTCATCATCATTCCCAACCAGAAGATCGTCGTCGCCGATCTGAAAGCCGGCCGAACGCCGGCCCCACACCTCGGTGCACAGGCCAAACAGCGCTCGCTTCACAACAACTATTTGACCCTGCCTGTCATCTTTTTGATGTTATCAAACCACTACCCGCTGGCCTTCGCGAGCCCCTACAACTGGCTCATCGCCGCGCTCGTGTTCCTCATGGGTGTCACGATCCGGCACTTCTTCAATCGCATGCATGCCACGGGCAAGGGGCCCTTCTGGACCTGGGGGGCGACGGCTGTTGTCTTCGCCGCCATCGT
>JBCCLX010000135.1:0-9692 GCA_039026635.1 Pseudomonadota bacterium | reverse complement strand
CGGGGATCGCCCAGGGCTGCTGTGATACCCCCCGTGCGCGCCTCTGGTCCGTGATGCGGCGCCGCCATTGGCTCGAGCGCGATCTGGCGCCCGTCGACCGTGAGGGCCGTCTCGCCCCGCAACGCCCGGTTGGACGAGAGCGAGAGCGACAGATGGGCAGCCTCCCAAAGCACCGTCTCATCCTCTTCTAGGGGCAAGGGCCGCGTCGCGACGTCGAAATCGACCAGGAAGCGTGCCTGCGCCGTGTAGACGGGTACCTCGAAGATCCCACGACGGCGGACCTGGCTCGTACTCGTGATGGTTAGATCGAAGCGATCGGGTAAGACCCGGATGGGCTTCTTGGGGACGATCTCGGTCACTTCGAAGAGCTCGACATCGACCTTGCCCGTGGCGGGATCGACGGCCTCGCGGCGCTCGGTGCGGGTCACTGGGCCCTCGACGGGGATCACGAGCACAGGACCGAGAAGCGTCTGCTCGCCACCCCACTCTTGGCCTACGCTCACCGTCGCCGCGCGGGCGTAGTCGGCGCGCTCGTGGATCACCTCCGAGGCCAGAAGCAAGGGCACGAACATCGCAAGCGCGAGCCCGCCCACCATCGCGAACCGCAGTCCAGACGACCATTTCATCGCGCGTCTCCCCAAGAGGCTTCATCGCTCCCTCTTCCGGCGATGCGCGGTGCAGGGGCTGCCGAGGTCTTTCGGGTCTTTGGCGCAGAGGTCTCGGGATTTAGGGCGAGGTCGACGGTGGTGGTCAATCAATCAGCGGTGATCTTGGCTGGCCGTGCGTTCGGGGTGCCGCTCAGGGTGCCGCTCGGGGTGACCGTCCCGGGTGCGTCAGTCCGACCAGAGGGCGGAGAGCGGGAAGGAGATCACGTCGAAGGGGGCGAGCTGCACGGCCTGGTCGTCGCGTAGCGCGGCGGCAAGCATCCAGGCCCCGCCCTTTAACGTGAAGGCCTCGAGGCTCTTCGCGAGCGGATCGACGAACCAGAGGTCCGCGACACCCTCGCGCGCATAGACGGCGCGCTTCTCAACGAGGTCGAACTGACGCGTGCTGGGCGAGAGCACCTCACAGACCCAGTCCGGTACGATCTCGAAGAACGCTACATCCGGATAATCGGGCATGCGCTCGTGCCGCCATCCGGCGATATCCGGGACGAGGACATCCCCGCCCAAATGCAGCTCCGGCTCATCGATGATCCACCAGCCGCCTGGCCCGCTATCGTCGAAATCGAAGGGACCGCCGATTTTCGCGCCAAGCCCAGAGGCCGCCCTCGCATGTCGCGACGCGGGCCTGGGCTGGAGGTGCAATCGGCCCGCGACGAGTTCGGCCACCATGGTTGCAGGCGCGTCGAGCACGTCCTGGTAGCTGGCTGGCTCCCGGATGATCGGTTCGATCTGGTTCATCGCGCCGCAGAAACCCCTCGTCGCTCCTTCGAAGACTGTAGCGCAACCGTCGCCCCCTGTCGCGCCCCGCCCCCCTGAATGGCGCGCTGAACACGATGGCGAACCCTCAGAAAAGGACTGAGGGCAGCCAGGTCGCCAGTGTGGGGACCAGCCAGATCAGCGCGATGCCGATGATCTGCAGACCGATGAAGGGCGCCACGCCGGCATAGATCTGCGCGGTCGTTACCTCGGGCGGCGCCGCGCCGCGCAGGTAGAAGAGCGAGAAGCCGAACGGCGGGGTCAGGAAGCTCGTTTGCAGATTGATGGCGATGAGCACGCCGAGCCAGATCGGATCGTGGCCCATAAGGATCAGCTGCGGGACGATCAGGGGCAGCACGATGACGGCGATCTCCACGAAATCGAGGAAGAAGCCGAGCACGAAGAGAAAGGCCATGGAGAAGAGGAGCGCCCCCATAGGCCCGCCCGGCATCGCGGCGAGGATGCCGGCCACGCGCTCTTCTCCGCCAAGCCCCACGAAGACGAGGCTGAAGACACCGGCGGCGATAATGGTGGCGAAGATCATGGCCGTCATCGTGGCAGTCGCTTCGACGGCCTCGGCCAGCAGTCGCTCGCGCAGTGCCGAGACGAGGGCGAGCGCCACGCCGGCGACCCCCACAACTGCGAGCGCGATGTAGAGCGCGCCGAGCGCCATGTCGCCGGCGCCGAGGTCGCTGCGCTGAAGGCGCACCGGCAAGGGCCCCGCGAGGATCGCGAGGGTGACGAGTGCTACGGCGCCCGTGAGGATCGCGGCCCGCCACCGCCCGAGCCGGAACCCCGCCATCATCAGCGCCCCGACCGCGCCGACGGAGGCCGCCTCGGTGGGTGTGGCAACGCCGCCCAGAATGGCGCCGAGGACCGCGAGGATCAGGATCACTGGGGGCAGGATCGCCTGCAGGATCGCCCCGATATCGGGCAGGGGCGCCCCCTCGCCCACGGGCGGCATGTCACCGGGCCGCAGCAGGCCGCGCAGGGCGATGTAGGCCAGATAGAGCGTCACCAGCATCAGGCCCGGCACGAAGGCCGAGGCGAAGACCTGCCCGACCGAGAGCGCTTGGACCGCGAATTTGCCCTGCTCATACTGCGCCTGCTGCCAGGCATTCGACATCACGTCCGACAGGATGATCAGCAGCGTCGAGGGCGGGATGATCTGGCCAAGCGTCCCGGCCGTGCAAACGACACCCGCGGAGACCCGTGGATCATAGCCCGCGCGCAGCATCGCGGGCAGGGCGATCATGCCCATGGCGACGACCGTCGCGCCCACGATCCCCGTCGAGGCCGCGAGCAGCGCGCCCACCAGCACGACGGAGACGGCGAGACCGCCGTGCAAGCGCCCGAAAAGCCGCCCCATGGTCTCGAGCATGTGCTCGGCAATGCGGCTGCGCTCGAGGATCGCGCCCATGACGACGAAGAGCGGGATAGCGATCAGCACCTCGTTCGAGAGAAGCCCAAAGACCCGTTGGCCAAGCGCGCCGAGAAGGCCGATGTCCATCGCCCCTGTAGCCCAGCCGAGATAGGCGAAGATCACGGCCACGCCGGCGATCGAGAACGCGGCCGGGAACCCCGACAGGATCGCTGCGATCAGCGCGGCGAACATCAAGAGGTCGAGAGAGCTGCTCACGCGCGCGGACCTGCAAGCAGCCTGACAAGGATCGCGAGCGACTGCAGGATTAGGAGGACGCAGAAGGCCGGGATCAGGGACTTCATCAGGAAGACAGCCTCGATCCCGCCGACCGAGATCGGCCCCTCGAGGATCGCCCAGGAGTTCCGTACCGACGGCCAGGACCACCACAGAATCGCCAGCGCGGACGGCATCAGAAAGAGCAGGTGCCCGGCGATGTCGATGGCGCGTCGGCTCGCCGGCGAGGCGCGGGCGTAGAGAATGTCGACCCGGACATGGGCGTCCTTCTGCAGCGTCCAGCCGGCGGCGAGCATGAAGAGTGCCGCATGCATGTAGAGCACAGTCTCCTGTGCCGCGATGTCGTAGACCCCGAAGACATAGCGGCCGAGGACGATGGCGAACTGCACGAGCACCATGGCGATGGCGAGCCAGCGGACGGCCCGGCCCACCGCCTTGTTGAGCCCATCCGCAAGCGCCGCCGCCCGCAGAAGCGGGCCGGCGACGCGCGCGGAGGGGTGGGGCTGAGGCGCGGCGCTCAGTAGCCGAGCACCGCAGCGCGGGCGTTCATCTGCCCGTTGTCGGCATAGGTCATGTAGCCGCCGACGAGATCGCGATAGGCGATGAAGCTCTCCGTGATCCGTCGCGTGAGCGCGTCGTCGTCCTCGCGCAGCTCGCCGATCACCTCCGCCGCCGCCGCGCCCATGGCTTCGATCACAGAGTCCGGCAGCTTGCGCACCTCGACGCCCTGCTCGGAGACCAGGGTCTTGAGCGCGGCGGCGTGCTTGGTGGTGTATTCGGTCCAGACTGGGTTGTAGAGGCTCTCGCAGGCGAAGCGGACGGCCTGCTTCAGATCGTCGGGCAGCGCCTCATAGACCTCACGATTGACGGCGCATTCCTCGGCGGAGGAAGGCTCTCCAACCCCGGGCCAGTAGTAGAGCTTCGCGATCTGGTAGTAGCCGAGGGCACTATCCGTCCAGGGCCCGATGAACTCCCCGGCATCGAGGGCGCCGGTCTGCAGCGCCTGGAACATGTCGCGTCCGCCCATGGCCTGTGCCGCCATGCCGAGCTTTGAGGCCATCTCCGAGGCGAGGCCTGTGGTGCGGAACTTGAGGCCCTTGAGATCCTCCGGGCTCTCGATCGGGTTGCGGAACCAACCCGCCCATTGCGGGCCCGAGTTGCCGCAAAGGAAGGGCTTCAGCCCGAACTGCGCGTACATCTCGTCATAGAGATCCTGCCCGCCGCCATGGGCGAGCCAGCCCGCCTGCTCATCCGCGCGCAGGCCGAAGGGCTGCGAGCCGAAGAGCAGGATGCCCTTGGATTTCGAACCCCAGTAGGCCGGCACCGCGTGATACAGCTCGGCCGTGCCCTCCGAGACCGCATCGAAAACGCCGGGTCCCGGCACGATCTCGCCAGCCGCAAAGAGCTTCACCTCGATCCGACCACCCGAGAGCGCAGTGATCCGGTCGGCCAGCATCTGCGCGGCGACGCCCGGGCCCGGCAGGTTCTTGGGCCAGGCCGTGACCATCTTCCATTGCTGCACGCTCTGTGCGATGGCGGGTGCCGCGAGGGGGGCGGCCGCGGCGCCCGCGCCGAGTGCTGTCAGAAAACGTCGTCTCTCCATGGCCGGGCTCTCCTATCAGTTGCCGCAGATCTGTCGTCAGGGCACGATTTTTGCGGCACTGCGTCAAGCCTGCAGGCATGCGGCAGGGCCGTTCTCTGGCCCGTATGCCGAGGCGCTCAAGAGAGGTTCAGCCGACGCCCGGGAGCCAGGTCGCCAGGGGCGGAAAGGCGACGAGGAGCAGCACGAGCATCAGGGAGCAGGCGATGAAGGGAAGGGCCGCCGTGTAGATCTCGCGCATCGTCGTCTCCGGCGGCGAGACGCCCTTCATCACAAAGAGCAGGAGGCCGAAGGGTGGCGTCGTAAAGCTGATCTCGAGCGCGAGCAGCATAACGAGCCCAAACCAGATCGGATCGAAGCCGAGGCTTGTCGCGAGCGGGAAGAAGATCGGCACCGTCAGCAGCATGATGGAGATCTGCTCCATGAACATGCCGAGGACGAGGAGCACGAGGAACATCACCGCAAGCATCGTGAGCGGTGCGAGCTCAAAGCCCGTGGCCCAGGCGATCAGCCCGGAGGAGGCGCCGGAGAAGGCCAGAAGCTGGCTGAACGTCGCGGAGCCGAAGACGATGAGATAGGCCATCAGCGTCACGCGGAGCGCGCCCATGATCGAGCGCTTCATGGCGTCGAGTGTGAGGCAGCGGAAGGCCGCAGCCAGCAGGATGACGCCGAGCGCGCCGAAGGCAGCAGCCTCGGAGGGCGTCACGATCCCGCCGATCATCATCAGCACGATCACGACCATCAGCCCGACCATCGGTACCACGTCGCGCAGGAGCAGCAGGAGCTTCTGCGCAAGCGGCCGAGGCTCGACGTCGTAGGCCGGCGCGGCATCGGGATCGAGCCGCGTCATGATCCAGATCGCGCCGATGTAGAGCCCCGCGAGGATCAGCCCCGGGATCACGCCCGCGATCAGCAGCGCGCCCACGTCGATCCGCGCGAGCGTGGCGAGCAGCACGGCAAGGGCCGAGGGCGGGATGATGATGGCAAGCCCCCCGGTGCCGAGGATCGGTCCGATGGAGAGGGACTTGCGATACCCTCGCCGCGTCATCTCCGGCACCATCAGTGAGCCGAGAAGCGCCGTTGAGCCCATCGAGGACCCCGAAAGTGTCGAAAAGCCCGTGCCGCCCAGCACGGTCACATAGGAAAGTCGGCCGGGCACGCGCCCGAGGAGCGCGTCTATCGCGCTAAACATCCGTCCGCCGAGACCCGTCTGGAAGAAAACCTCGCCCATCAGCAGGAAGAGCGGGATCGGCACCAGTGCGAAGGTCGTCAGCGATCCGAAGCCGTTGTTGAGGAGCTGCGTGACGCCGGCACTGCCCCCCATAAAGACGACGGCGCCGAGGATGTTGGCCGCCAAGAACGCGAGCGCCACCGGCATGCCGATCGCCATCAGCGCCATGATCGTGCCGAGGAGGAGGGCGAGCGCCTCGAACCAGGGCATCATTCCTTGATGCCCGCCTCGCCGGTGTGCAGCAGCTCGTCACCGACGACGAACCGCGCGAACTCCACGGCCATCAAGGCGAAGGAGATGGGGAAGGCGAGCGTGAGGATCCATTTCGGGAAGAAATAGGCCCGCACGTCATAGTCCCCCCGCTCGAGGTTCTGCAGGCAAAGCTCTGCCCCCTTCCAGGCCAGCACCGCCGAGACCAGCACGCAGAGCAGCGCGACGAACCGGCTCACGACCCGCTGAGCCGGGCGCGGCAGAACGGCGGTGGCGAGCTCGATATGAACATGGCCCTTCTCCCGCACGAGCCAGGGCGCGCCCAGCATGGTCATGTAGAGCAGCCCGTATTCGGTGGAGGTGAAGAGCCAAGCAAAGGGCTGGATGCCCGCATTGCGCATCCCCACCGAGAGCACGATGGCCACCATCAGCCAGACCAGCACAGCCGCCGCTACGACGGCCATGCCGTTCAGGATCATGAGGTAAGCGCGGGAGAGGCTCTGCATCGAGGAACGGCGGCCGCGGATCGCGCTTCGGCGACCCGCGGCACCTGCCTCAGTCCTTGGCGGGGTCGTAGAAGAGCTCGATCAGGCGGTCGTAGTTCCCGGTGCCGCCCTCCTGCTCGGCCATCAGACCCGACATGCGCGCCCAGGTCTTCTCCCGCGCAGCGGCCAGGTAATTGGCTGCGGCATCGCCCTCGAGCGTCACGGTCGTCATACCCGCCGCCTCGAGCGCTGCGAGCTGCTCGGCGGCCAAGGCACCGAGCTTCTCGGCGCTCGCAGCCTCATGCTCGATGGCGACCTCCTGCACGATGGTCCGCGCCTCTTCGGAGAGAGCGTTCCACTTCTCCAGGTTCACGATCGTGCCGAGGTCGGTGGAGAAGAAGCAGGGCTCGATACGGTAGCGCACGAACTCGTCCCACTTGAGATCCGAGAGCCCGATTTGCGTCCATCCCGTTGCATCGACGACGCCGCGCTCAAGACCGGCATAGACGTCCGTCGTCGGCAGATCGATGACTTGGGCGCCCAGATATTCGGTGAAGAAGGCGTTGTAGACCGCGTTGCCGCGCAGCTTGATGCCATCGACCGCCAGGTTGCCGGCGTCATCGAACTCGGGCTCGTTCACCGTCCAAAGGTTGTAGCAGACGTTCGAGTCGAACCAGCCGAGGTATTTCACGCCCATCTTGGCCTGGTGGATCTCGTCGAGGAGCGCGATGCCGCCATTGGCGCGGGCGTCGGGGCCGGTGATGTTGGAGCCGACCATGGCGTCCTTCTCGGGCAGCGCGCCAGCGTAGAAGCTGCCGGGCGTGTAGACCATGTCCACCACGCCGTTGCGCACGGCATCGGGCTGCTGGAACATGCCGATGGCCTCCGGCCCGCCGCGCACGTCGATGCGCACCACGCCCTCGCCCCGCTCGTTCACCTTGTCGACGAAGTCGAGGAAGCTCTGGGTGTAGATCAGCGACGTGGGGAAGGCATGGACGGCGCTCAGCACGTCCTCGGCCAGGGCGGTGTGCCCGCCCATCAGCGTAGCGGCGGTGGCGAAGGCCGCAATCGGTCTCATGCGCATCTGTCTTCTCCTTATCTGTCGGGGGCGTCAGCCTCGCGCCCCTCTCCCTGTGGTTCTGAGGTCTTGCTCCGGTGCCGCAGGCCAGACCCAGGGCTGTTCCCTGCGCCGTGCGTCGGCAGCGGCGGCGATGGTGTCGTTGTGCTGGGCGGTGAGGTCGATGTCGTCCCACCCGTTGATCAGCTTTTCGGCCCAGGTCGCTTCGAGCGTGAAGGGGTGCGTCTCGCCCTCGAAGGAGAGGCTGCGCGCGTCTATGTCGATTGCGATGCGGGCGGGGCACCGCGTCATCAGCCGTTCGGCCAGCGCGTCCTCGATCTGCGCGGGCAGCAGCCCGTTGTTCACGGCGTTGCCGGCGAAGATGTCCCCGAACGACGGT
This sequence comes from Pseudomonadota bacterium, assembly GCA_039026635.1. Taxonomy (GTDB): domain Bacteria; phylum Pseudomonadota; class Alphaproteobacteria; order Rhodobacterales; family Rhodobacteraceae; genus Thermohalobaculum. The sequence goes on along the minus strand of JBCCLX010000135.1, from coordinate 1,631 downwards.
GCTAAAACAGCGCGGATGCCATGGTCGACGAGCGCGTAGACGGCCGCCTCCCGCGAGGAGCCGCAGCCAAAGTTGCGTCCAGAGACAAGGATCTCGGCACCGTCGAGGGTCGGGATGTCCTGCGCTTGCCCGTCCTGGCGCCAACGCAGGTCATGCAGCAGGAAACGGCCGTAGCCTTCCTTGCGCGGGGCGGACATGAAGCGCGCTGGGATGAGCTGGTCGGTGTCGATGTTCTCGAGAGGCAGCGCCACGGCCGGGCCAGCTGCATGGGTCCAGCCGCTCATGCCGCCCTCCCCACCAGCATCGGCCGCACGTCCGTAAGCGCGCCGGTCACCGCCGCCGCGGCCGCCATGGCCGGGCTCATCAGGTGAGTGCGCGCGCCTGGGCCCTGGCGACCGCGGAAGTTGCGGTTCGTGGTGGAGGCGCAGCGCTTGCCGGGCGCAACACGATCCCCGTTCATGCCGACGCACATGGAGCAGCCGGCCTCCACCCAGTCGAGCCCGGCGTCGGTGAAGATGCGGTCGAGCCCCTCCGCCTCCGCTTGCGCCTTCACGAGCCCCGAGCCCGGAGAGACGATCCCCGGCACTCTCGCTCGCCGGCCCGACAAAACGGCGGCCGCGAGGCGCAGATCCTCGATCCGCGCATTGGTGCAAGAGCCGATGAAGACCTGGTCGATGGGCGTGCCTTCCAACGGCCGCCCGGGCGAGAGCGCCCTGTAATCGAGGGCGGCGCGCATCCGCTGTGCACGCGAGGGATCGGCGCGCGCAGGGTCGGGCACGGTCGCCGTGATCGGTGCGGCGTCCTCCGGGCTCGTCCCCCAGGTCACGACGGGAGCGATCTCACCGGCCTCAATGCTCTCCTCCCGGTCGAAGGCGGCGTCCGTGTCGCTGGTGAGGGTGGACCAGGCTTCGGCAGCCGCGTCGAAGGCGGCGCCCTTGGGAGCGAAGGGGCGCCCCTGCACATAGGCGAGCGTCGTGGCGTCGGGCGCGACCATGCCGAAGCGTGCGCCACCCTCGATCGAGAGGTTGCAGAGCGTGAGGCGGCCCTCCATCGAAAGCCCGCGCACGGCAGGGCCGGCATATTCGATGGCATGGCCGCGCGCGCCGTCCGCGCCGAGCCGAGCGATCCAGCCAAGCGCGATGTCCTTCGCGCCGACACCCGGACCGAGCCGGCCGTCGACCCTGATCCGCATCGATTTCGGCCGCCTCTGCCAAACGGTCTGTGTAGCGAGGACATGGGCCACCTCGGTCGCCCCGATGCCGAAGCCGATGCTGCCGAAGGCGCCATGCGTCGAGGTGTGACTGTCACCGCAGACGATGAGAAGACCCGGCAGTGTAAGGCCTTGCTCCGGGCCCATGACATGCACGATCCCGCGCTGCGGATCGCCGAGGCCGAAGAAGCGGATACCGTGGCGCTCGGCATTTGTCGCCAGCGTCTGGATCATGCGGGCGATGCTCGGGTCTGCCTCTTGGAGCGCACCCCGCGTTGGCGCGTAATGGTCGGCAACCCCAAAGGTTAGTTCGGGATGTGCGACCGGCAGGTCCCGCTCTTCGAGTTTCGCAAAGTCGTGGTGGGAGACTTCGTGCACGAGATGGCGGTACACCGAGAGGAGCGATGTGCCATCGTCTCGG
>JBCCLX010000134.1:0-9899 GCA_039026635.1 Pseudomonadota bacterium | reverse complement strand
GGCCGAGGACAAGAACTTCTACGAGCACCCCGGCGTCGATGCGATGGGGATCGCCAAGGCCCTTGCCCGCTTCGGCCAGGCGCGCCTGCAGGGCCGTTCCGCCCGAATGGCCGGTGCCTCGACCATTACGCAGCAGGTGATGAAGAACTTCCTGCTCGACAACGACCGCTCCATCGAGCGCAAGATCAAAGAGGCGATCTTGGCGGTGCGCATCGACGGCGCGCTCAGCAAGGACGAGATCCTGGAGCTTTATCTCAACGAGATCTTCTTCGGCGCGCGCTCTTACGGGATCGTGGCGGCGGCTCGGAACTATTTCGACAAGCGGCTTGATGAGCTTGAGCCCGGCGAGGTGGCCTATCTGGCCGGCCTGCCGAAGGAGCCCTCGAATCTGCATCCCGTGCGCAATTACGCCGATGCCGTGACGCGTCGGAACTACGTGCTGCGGGAGATGGCGGAGAACGGCTATCTCGACCGAGAGACGGCGCTGGCTGCGCGCGAGGCCCCGCTTGTCACCCGCCTCGGCGCGGCGCCAGAGAGCGAGACGCCTGTCGCGGCAACCAGCGACGATAGCGAGGCGGCGGATGGGGCCGACCCTGTCGCGGGGCTCGGGTTCTTCACCTCCGAAGTACGTCGTCAGGTCATCACAGAGTTCGGTCGTGAGGCGCTCTTCGAAGGGGGGCTGACCGTGCGGGCGACCGTCGAGCCGCGTCTGCAGGAGATCGCGGGCAAGGCGCTGCGCAAGGGACTTGCCGCCTACGACCGCGCCCAGGGCATCTGGCGCGGGCCTATGGCGCAGCTGCCCGAAGTGAATGACGGGGTCGATTGGAACGCGCTGCTGCGCGGTGTGGAGGCCCCGCGGGATCTGGGCACCTGGCGTCTTGCACTCGTGCTCTCCGCCGGCGATGCCGCCGCCCAGATCGGGATCGAAGGGGAGGAGAGCCCCGTCGCGCTGGAGCTCAACGGCGAGCGCTGGATCCGAGGGCGCCTGATCGATGGGGAGCGGCTTGGCGCCCCGCGTCGCGCGCGTGATCTTTGGGCGCCGGGCGATGTGATCTATGTGGCCCGCGACCCGGATGATGAGGGGGACTGGGACCTGCAGCAGCTGCCCGAGGTCCAGGGTGGTTTCGTGGCTATGGACCCTGAGACGGGGCGCGTCCTTGCGCTCTGGGGCGGGTTCAGCCATGAGCAATCGGTCTTCAACCGCGCAACCCAGGCGCTGCGTCAGCCGGGCTCGTCCTTCAAGCCCTTTGTCTATGCGGCCGCCCTCGATGCCGGTTACACGCCGGCGACCATCGTCAACGACGCGCCGGTGGCTGTCCGCCTGTCGAACCGGGAGACCTGGCGGCCGAAGAACTCCGATGGTCGCGCCTATGGCCCGATCCCCATGCGCCGCGGTCTGGAGCTCAGCCGCAACCTGATGACCGTGCGCATTGCCCGCACCGTCGGCATGGACCGTGTGGCCGATTATGCGGAGCGCTTCGGGGTTTATGACGACATGCCCCAGCACCTCGCCTTCTCGCTCGGCGCCGGCGAGACGACGCTCTACGACATGGTCGCCGCCTACGGCATGTTCGCCAATGGCGGCAAACGGGTGCGCCCGACGGTGATCGACCGGGTTCAGGACCGCCGCGGCCGCACGCTCTATCGCCACGACCCACGCTCCTGCCGCGACTGCGAGCAGGACCTCTACGCCGCGCTCGAGAAGCCCGCGCCGCTCTTCCAAAATGCCTCGGCGACATCGGTGCTGGCCGATGCGACACCTGTGGCCGCGCGCGCGACGCTCCCGGTGCTCTTCGACGAGCGCCCACAGATCATGAACCCGACGACCGCGCGTCAGATCGTCTCGATGCTCGAAGGCGTCGTGGCGCGGGGTACGGCGAGCCGGACCGTGGGGGGCACGGGCCTACCGCTCGCCGGCAAGACCGGCACGACGAACGACTCGAAAGACGTCTGGTTTGTCGGCTTCTCCCCCAATCTTGTCGCCGGCTGCTTCATGGGCTTCGACACGCCGCGGCCGATGGGCAAGGGCGCCTATGGTGGGACCCTCTGCGGTCCCGTCTTCAAGGACTTCATGGTCGCCGCCGTCGATCCCGAGAACGCGGGCACCTTCGAGGTTGAGGGCTATGACGACGGGCTGATCACCGTGAAGATCGACCGCGAGACCGGCCGCCGTCTGCCCGACGATGCGGAAGGCCCGAATGTGGTGACCGAGGTCTTCCGCCGCGGCGAGGAGCCGAGCCTCTTTGCCGATGCCAGCGGGCTGGCCGCCGACAACGAACTCTTCGGCTCCGACTTCATCGCCGGCGCGCTACCCTACAGCCTGGATGGAGACGTGGTGGACGGTACCATCCCGTCCGAAACCGCCGATACGAGCACAGACGACAACGCCCCCCGCCGCCCTGCGGTCCCCGCCCAGATCGGCCTCGGCACAGGCGGGCTCTACTGAGCCCGTCTGACCCGTCTCCTCTGTCGAGCCGGCTTTGACGGCGGCGGATGGCGCCGTTATCTCCTGCGCATCGTCGGAGAGGTGTACGAAGATGCGCGCTGAGACCCAAACCCTGGTGACGGAGATCGAGAAGTCGTTGGACTTGTTGCGCCAGCGCCTGGGGTGGGAGACGGCCGAGGCGCGGCTCGAAGAGTACAACGCCTTTGCCGAAAACCCGGATCTCTGGTCGGATCCTGCAAAGGCACAGAAGCTGATGCGCGAGCGCCAGCAGCTCGCTGAAGGGATCGAAGGGTACCGCACGCTCGCCGACGGGCTTCAGGGCAATGTGGAACTCATCGAGCTTGGCGAGATGGAGGATGACGCCGAGATCATCGCCGAAGCGGAGGCGGAGCTCGGACGCCTGCGTGAGGTCGCGGCTGCCAAGGAGATTGAGGCCCTCCTCTCGGGCGAGGTCGATAGCAACGACGCGTTCCTTGAAATCAATGCCGGCGCCGGCGGGACCGAGGCCTGCGACTGGGCGCAAATGCTCGCCCGCATGTATCTGCGCTGGGCTGAAAGCCGTGGGTTCAAGGTTGAGCTACAGTCGGAGACCCCTGGCACCGAGGCCGGGATCAAATCGGTCACCTATCAAGTCAGGGGCGAGAGCGTTTATGGCTGGCTCAAGACCGAGAGCGGGGTTCATCGCCTGGTGCGGATCTCGCCCTTCGGCAAGGGCACGCGGGAAACTTCGTTCGCCAGCGTTTGGGTCTATCCGGTGATCGACGATTCAATCGAGATCGAGGTGCAGGACAAGGACATCCGGATCGATACCTACCGCTCTTCCGGCGCGGGTGGGCAGCATGTGAACACGACCGACTCGGCCGTGCGCATCACCCATCATCCCACGGGCATCGTGGTGACCAGCTCCGAGAAATCGCAGCACCAGAACCGCGCCATCGCCATGCAGTCGCTCCGCTCGAAGCTCTATGAGCTCGAGATGAAGAAGCGCACCCAGGCGATCCAGGACCAGCATGACGCCAAGGGCGAGATCGGCTGGGGCAATCAGATCCGCTCCTATGTGCTGCAGCCCTATCAGATGGTGAAGGACCTGCGCACGCGCGTGGAGACCACGGATACAGGCGGTGTGCTCGACGGCGATCTGGACAAGTTCATGGCCGCAGCCCTCGCCCAGGATGCAACCGGCAAGAGCCGCGCCGATTTCGACGACGACGACGACCTTTAACGGCGCATCACGCGGCACGGACCGAGAGTTGATTGGCCAAGACGCAGGGACAGCCCCCGTCTCCTCGATCACCCGGCACGGGCCGGTGCGACGAAGAGGAGACGACCCATGAGGCAGATCCTGTTTGGCGCCCTCGCAGTGGCAGTTGTACTGGCCGCCATCCCTGACGCGGAGGCGAAGAACAAGCGCACCGGGCGTGGTGGGGACAATGCGGTCAGTCAGGCGAGTGCAGGCGTGCGCTTTGAGTGGCAGCGGGCGCGGGCCGTCGGCGGCTATGGCAATCCGTTCACGGCACTCGTGGACGCGCTCACGGGGCGAGAACGGCCGGAGCGACCGGGGCAGGTCCAGCCCGTGGTCACGCCCCAAGAGGCCCTCGACCTGCGCAATGGCAGTATTATCGAGCTCTTCTGAGCGCGCTTGACGCCTCGGCTCATCCGCGCACTTTTGTGGCGCGGACGGGCGAGAGGGCGCGATGGAACAGGACGCGGCAACGCTGACATCGGAGGAGGCCGGCGCCGAGATCGCGCGGCTCTCGGCCGAGATCCGGCATCACGACAAAGCCTATCATCGCGACGATGCGCCAGAGGTCTCGGACGCGGAATACGATGCGCTGAAGCGACGGCTTCTGGCGCTCGAGGCGGCGTATCCAGCGTTGGCGACGGCCGACAGCCCGACCCAGAGCACCGGCGCCGCCCCCGCCGAAGGGTTCGCGAAAGTGCGCCACCGGGTGGCGATGCTGTCGCTCGGCAATGCCTTCACGGACGACGATGTGACGGAGTTCGACGCCCGTATCCGCCGTTTCCTCGTGCTCGGCGCTGAGGAGCCTGTGGCCTTCGTCGGCGAGCCGAAAATCGACGGGCTCTCATTGGCGCTGCGCTACGAAGGCGGCGTGTTGGTCGAAGCGGCGACGCGCGGGGACGGCACCGAGGGGGAGAACGTTACGGCGAACGCTCGAACGATTTCGGATATTCCTCATAAAGTCAGTGGGATGCCCGATGTCTTTGAGGTGCGTGGCGAGGTCTTTATGCGCCATGAAGACTTCGCCTCCTTAAACGCGCGGCAGGCCGACGCCGGGGCGAAGTTCTTCGCCAATCCCCGCAACGCGGCCGCCGGTTCGCTGCGCCAGCTCGACAGCAGCATCACGGCCTCCCGACCGCTCGGCTTCTTTGCGTACAGCTGGGGCGAGACCTCGGCGCTGCCGGCTGAGACGCAATGGGGCGTGCTCGAGGCGCTGCGGCGCTGGGGCTTCAACGTCAATGATCGGGCGCGGCGCTGTGAGGATCCAGCGGCGCTGCTCCAGCTCTATCGCGAGATCGAGGCCGATCGCGCGACGCTCGGCTATGATATCGACGGGATCGTCTACAAGGTCGACCGGCTGGACTGGCAGGGCCGGCTCGGCTTTCGCTCCAACCAACCGCGCTGGGCCATCGCGCATAAGTTCCCGGCGGAACGGGCGCAGACGGTGCTGGAAGGGATCGACATTCAGGTCGGCCGCACCGGCGCGCTGAGCCCTGTTGCGCGCCTGCGCCCCGTCACTGTCGGCGGTGTCGTCGTCTCCAACGCGACGCTGCACAATGAGGACTATATCGCCGGCCGCGGCGCCGATGGGGCGCCGATCCGGGAAGGTCGAGACCTGCGCATCGGCGATACGGTGACGGTCTATCGCGCAGGCGATGTGATCCCCAAAGTGATCGACGTCGATCTGGCTCGACGGCCGGCCGGCGCCGTCGCTTTTCTGTTTCCCGATCGCTGTCCTGCCTGCGGCTCGCCTGCTCTGCGCGAGGAAGGGGAGGCTGTGCGCCGCTGTACGGGCGGGCTCATCTGTCCAGCCCAGGCGGTTGAGCGGCTGAAGCACTTCGTCTCCCGCGGCGCGATGGATATCGAGGGGATCGGCACCAAGCAGGTCGAGGCCTTTTGGGCGCTCGGCTGGGTCAAGGCGCCTGCGGACATCTTCCGATTGGACACAAAATATGGCGCTGACGGCACTGAGCTTGAACGTCTTTCCAAGCTAGAGGGCTGGGGAGCGAAGAGTGCCGAAAACCTGTTCGCGGCCATCGACGCGCGCCGCCGTATCGCGCTCCATCGCTTCATCTTCGCCCTCGGCATCCGGCATGTGGGCGAGACGACAGCCAAGCTGCTGGCGCGGAGCTATGGGAGCTGGCCCGCCTTCGCCGCCGCCATGCGCGCGGCCGCGACCGATGCGGAGGCGCGCGACGCCTTCATCGATATCGACGGTGTGGGGGCGGTGCTGGCAGATGCCGTGATAGCCTTCTTCGCCGATGCGCAAAACCAGGCAGCCCTCGACGATCTTCTCACCCATGTGAACCCTGAGGAGGCCGAGGCCCCGACAAATGCGGACAGCCCCGTCAGCGGCAAGACGGTCGTCTTCACAGGCAAGCTCGAGCGCATGGGCCGCGACGAAGCCAAGGCGCGCGCCGAGGCCCTGGGCGCGAAGGTGGCCGGCAGCGTGTCGAGCAAGACAGATATCTTGGTCGCGGGACCCGGCGCTGGATCAAAGCTCAAGAAAGCCACCGAACTCGGCATCCAGACGCTGAGCGAGGACGATTGGCTGGCGCTGGTTGGCGATGGCTGAGCACCCGGTTTTCGAGCAGATCGCCGGGCTCCCGGCGGCGCGGCAGGCAAGTCTGCGTGCGCTCAACAACCTGCATGCCCGTGAGACCTCGCATCTGGAACCGGAGGCATGGCACGCCCTCGTTTCCGGGGCCTTCCTGGCACTGGCCCCGTCGGATGACCTGGCGCTCCTCATCGCCTATGCGCCTGGCGCGGGGTATCAGAGCGAGAACTACCGCTGGTTTTCAGAGCGCTACGACCGCTTTGCTTATGTGGACCGGATCATCGTCTCGGAAGCGGCACGGAGCAGGGGGCTCGCGCGTGCGCTCTACGGCGCGCTGGCAGAGGCCGCCCTCGAGGCCGATCACAGGACCCTATGCTGCGAGGTGAACCGCGATCCGCCGAACCCGGGCTCGGACGCCTTCCATGACCGCCTCGGTTTTCGCGAGGTCGGCAGCCAGACGCTCGCCTCTAATGGAAAGACGGTGCGCTATCTTGTGGCCGACCCGTCGGGGCTCGTCTGATCGTCACAGAGCAGCGCTGCCCCAGCCGTTGACCAAGGCCGGTCCAGCCGCAAAGAAGAGCCATGGCGCGCCCCGACATCCTGTTTCCCGTATTCGCTGAGATCGACGGTCTGAAGGGCGTGGGGCCCAAGGCGTTGAAGGCCTATGGGCGGCTCGGGATCGCGACGGTGCGCGATCTGCTCTTCCATGTGCCCGGCGCCATCGTCGATCGACGGCCGGTGGAGAGCCTGGCGGAGGTGATGCCCGGAACCACGGTGACGGTGATGGTGGATATCGTCGGCCATCATCCCCCACGGCGGCGGGGCGGGCCGTATCGTGTAGCCGTCGAAGGGGGCGGGACGTTTCTGGAGCTCGTCTTCTTTCGCCATGCCGAGTGGTTGGCTGAGAAGCTCGCGCCGGGCGCCCGGCGCCTGATCTCAGGCCGTCTCGACCGGTTCGATGATCGCTGGCAGATCGTGCATCCCGACCATCTGCTCGCGCCCGAAGAGGCAGGGGCACTGCCCGCTTTCGAGCCCGTCTATGCCCTGGCTGAGGGTCTTCAGCAGCGTAGCGTCGCGCGCGCCGTGGCCGGAGCGATGGCGCGGCTGCCGGCGCTGGCGGAATGGCATGACCCTGCACTCCTGCAGCGCGAGGGCTGGCCGCCTTTCGCCAGCGCGCTGGTGGCCGTGCATCAGCCGAGCGATGCCAGCGCCTTGTCGCCCGCGTCTCCCGCGCGTCGCCGTCTTGCCTATGATGAACTCTTCTCGCACCAACTCGCCCTCGCGCTTGGCCGCGCCTCCGTGCGCCGGGGCCGGGGTCGGGAGACGGTCGAGCCCGAGGGCGCGCCGGTGACCGGGCCCGCTGCAGCCGCCTTCGGCTATGCGCCAACGGGGGCTCAGGCCCGCGCCCTGGCGGAGATCCGTCATGACATGGCCCAGCCCGAGCGGATGATGCGGCTCCTGCAAGGCGATGTGGGCGCCGGCAAAACCTGGGTGGCGGCCATGGCGCTCTTGGTGGCCTGTGCGGCGGGCGGGCAGGGGGCCCTGATGGCGCCGACCGAGATCCTAGCGCGTCAGCACGGGCGGGGCCTCGCGCGCTTGGCCGAGGCGGCGGGGGTCGCGCTCACCGTGCTTACGGGGCGCGACCGGGGGGCGGCGCGCGCCGAGAAGCTCGAACGAATTGCCGCGGGCGAGGTTGGGATCATCATCGGCACCCATGCGCTCTTCTCCGACGATGTGACCTTCGCCGATCTGCGCCTTGCGGTTGTCGACGAACAGCATCGGTTTGGTGTGCGCCAGCGGATGGAATTGGCGAGCAAGGCGCCGCGGGGCTGCGATCTGCTGATCATGACGGCGACGCCCATCCCCCGCACGCTGGCGCTTGCAGGCTATGGCGATCTCGACATTTCGATCCTGGATGAAAAGCCGCCGGGGCGCAGTCCAGTCGATACGCGTCTCGTCTCCCTCGGGCGCGTCGACGATGTGGTGGAGCGGTTGCGGGCGGCCGTGGCGGCGGGACGGCGCGCCTATTGGGTCTGCCCCGCCGTGGAGGATCGGCCCGACAGCGATGCCGTGGCCGCTGAGGCCCGGGCTCGGGTTCTCGGCACAGCGCTCGGGCCGGAGCGGGTCGCGCTCGTCCACGGCCAGATGGCCGCGGAGGCCCGCGATGCGGCGATGGCGGCGTTTCAGTCCGGCGAGCGTCAGGTTCTGGTGGCAACGACCGTGATCGAGGTCGGTGTCGATGTCCCTGAAGCGACGATCATGGTGATCGAACAGGCCGACCGCTTCGGCTTGGCGCAGCTCCATCAGCTCCGCGGGAGGGTCGGGCGTGGGGCAGGGCAGTCGCATTGCCTGCTCCTCTATGACCCGCCCCTTGGCGAAACCGCCGCGGCCCGGCTCGCGATCCTGCGCGAAAGCGAGGACGGGTTTCGCATTGCCGAGGAGGATCTGCGGCTGCGGGGTGCCGGCGATGTGATCGGCACGGCGCAATCAGGCCTGCCGCGCTTCCGTCTGGCAGATCTGGAGCTGGATGCCGGGCTGATGGAGACCGCGCAGAACGATGCCCGCGCGCTTCTTGCAGTCGATCCGGGGCTGGAGCGGGAGCGGGGGCAAGCGGTTCGGCTCCTGCTGCACCTGATGGAACGGGATGCCTCGATCCGGCTGCTGACGAGCGGATGAGTTAAATGTTCGCAAATGTTCTTGCGACTCGATGGAATTTATGGTGAACATACCTCGTACGAAACGCAGTCGAGGAGAGAGCCATGACCGTCCTTCGCCAAGCCCGATCGTTCTTTGTGGCGGCGCCTGCTGAGGCGGTGTCGGATGTGGCGGGGCTCGCTGCGATCTGCGTCCTGGTCTTCTGTGGCTTTGCGTTGCCCGGCCTGTTCTGAGCGTCTCACTGATCTCGCCCGCGATGCGGCGGGGCGTGCTGCCCCGCACTTGGAAAGCACCGACTGTCCCTGGATTGGACTTTCCGTCCGCCGACATCGCCTCCTGGGCGGCACCTTGGGTGCCGCCTTTTTTTCGCGGTGTCCTTGGTGTGGGGGAGGGGGTGCCGGTCAGTGTCCGGCAGCACTCTCCCGCGCGCGCCATTCGAAGAGGCGTTCGCGGCCGCGTTTGGTCTGATACCCGCCGTTCTCGGCTACCTCGGCCCAGTCGAGGGCGGTGATCCGCGCATCTTCCGAGATCCCGGCCAGATCATCACCGAGCCCCGCCCGCAGACGTGCGACCAGCGAGAGCACGGCATCGAGGCGATGGCCTTCCAGCGGGCGCCCGGCGAGGGCGCGGTCGAACGCATGGATCCGGTCTTCCGCGGCGGCCCGAAGCGCCAGCACCGCCTCCTCCCGCGCAATCGTCATCTCATGACGGGCCCGCGCGAAATAGGCTCGGGCGGCCGCGTTTTTCTCGACCGTACGCTGAAGCTCGTAGAGCGCGCCTTCGAAGCCGCCACCGCCGCCTTGCACTGCCGGGATCGTCACGGCGCCGCGGAAGAGATCGATGGAGATCACGGCCATCTCGGCAATCGCCGGGCGAACGGTGAGAAGATCGAAATCGCCGCTGACCTCGAGAAACTCAAAGGCCCCGAGACTGCGACAGAACTCGAGCCCTTGGCCGAAAGCGGCGAGCTCATCTTTATCGATCCGCCGGGACGGCGTGTC
>JBCCLX010000133.1:0-9917 GCA_039026635.1 Pseudomonadota bacterium | reverse complement strand
TCTCGATCACCCTAACCTATCGGCTTGCGACCGACGAGGAGCGGGCTTGGATGGAGGGCGCGGGCACGGTCTCCGAGATCGTCGATCTGCGCTCGATGGTGGGCACTGTCGGGGAGGATACGGAGCCCGCGCTCGCCCAGGTTAAGGGCGTGGACGGGGCCTATCCGCTCTATGGCAGCGTCGGGATCAGCGGTGCCGAAGATCTTGCCAGTGCGGTCGAAGCGCGGGACGGGCGCTTCGGGCTCGTCGCCGAAAGCGTGCTTGTGGATCGGTTGGGGCTGAAGCCAGGGGACGCGGTGCGCCTTGGCGCCGGGGTTTATGAGTTTCGCGCGCGGCTTACCGAAGAGCCCGATGCGGCGGCGGGCGGCATGGCGCTCGGGCCCCGCGTGATCGTCTCGACAGAAGGGCTGCAGGCCTCGGACCTGCTCGGCCCTGGCACCCTTTACGAGAGCCTCTATCGGATCCGGACTGCGCCAGACGCGGATCTCGAGGCCTTTGAGAGCGATTTTGCCGCGACCTTCCCCGAGGCCGGCGCGCGCTGGCGGGATCGGGCCAATGCCGCACCCGGCGTGGCGCGGTTCGTGGAGCGTCTCGGCGCCTTTCTGGTGCTCGTCGGGCTCGCGGCGCTGATCGTCGGCGGTGTGGGCGTGGGCTCTGCTGTGCGCGGGTATCTGCAGCGCAAGATCCCGACGATTGCGGCCTTGCGGACGCTGGGCGCGCCCGCGGGCTCGGTTTTCGCGGCCTATTTGATCCAAGTCGGCCTGATCGCGGGGCTCGGCGTTGCGATTGGGGTGGCGCTCGGCGGTGGTGGCGTCGCTCTCGCAGGCCCTTGGATCGCAGAGAGGCTGCCCGTCCCCGCGCGGTTCGGGCTCTATCCCACCGCCCTGGTCGTGGCGGCCGTCTATGGCATGCTGACTGCGGGGCTCTTTGCTCTTTGGCCGTTGTCCTGGCTGCGAGAGGTGCGACCCGCAGCACTTTTCCGCGGTGAGGATGGGCGGGGCACATTGCCCCGCCCGTCGATGCTGATGGTTCTCGCCGGCGCGACACTCAGCTTCGGGGCTCTGGTGGCCGCCCTGTCCGGCGCGCCCAAGATCGCGATTTGGGTGATCCTCGGCATCGGCGGCGCGCTGGCGCTTCTGCGGTTTGTCGGTTTTCTGGCGGCGCGGCTGGCCGCGCGGGCGGCGCGCAGCCGGATCGGGCGGCAACGCCCGGCGCTGCGCCTTGCGCTTGCGGCCATCGGTGCGCCGGGAGGCGGCACGGTCGATGTCGTCATGGCGCTCGGGCTCGGGCTCGGCGTGCTGGCCGCCATCGGGCAGATCGACGCCAACATGCAGCGCCTGATCACCACGCAGCTTCCCGCGGGCGCGCCGGCTTTCTTCCTGGTCGACATCCAGGCCGATCAGCGCGAGCCCGTTCTCGATCGGCTCGCGGAGATCGAGGGCGTGGGCCAGATCGACACGGCCCCGATGCTGCGCGGTGTCATCACGGCGCTCGAAGGGGTGCCGGCCAATGAAGCGGAGATCGATCCGGAGGCCTCTTGGGTGCTGCGCGGTGACCGGGGCGTGACCTATGCGACCGAACCGCCGGAGGGCGCGGAGCTGACCGCCGGCGAATGGTGGCCCGCGGATTACGATGGTCCCCCGCTCGTGAGCTTCATCGACGAAGAAGGGCGCCAGCTTGGCCTCGAGCCCGGCGACGAGATCACCGTCTCGATCCTCGGCCGTCCGATCACGGCGGAAGTGGCGAATCTACGGGTCGTCGACTGGCAGGGGCTGGGCATCAACTTCATCATGATCATGAGCCCCAATGCGCTGTCCGGTGCGCCGCACACGCATATCGCCACCGTTTATGCCGAGCCCGAGGCCGAGGCGCCTGTCCTGCGCATGCTCGGCCGCGAGTTTCTGACCGTCACGGCCGTGCGCGTGCGAGAGCAGATCGATCGCGTCTCGGGGGCGCTGGGCCAGTTGGGAGCAGCGACACGCTGGGGAGCCCTGGCGGTGCTCCTGACCGGTCTGGCCGTCCTTGTGGGCGCGGCCGGCGCTGCGGCGGAGCGGCAGGTGCGCGAGGCGGCGGTCTTGAAGGTCCTCGGTGCTGAGCGGCCGCGCATTCTGGCGAGCTTTGCGCTGCGCGCGGGGCTCTTGGGGGGGACCGCGGGGCTCATCGCCCTTGCTTGGGGCAGCGTCGCGGCCTGGGCCGTGACGGTCTTCGTCCTCGATGGCGATTTTGCGCTGGCCCCGGGTGCTGCACTTGCCATCGTGGCCGGTGGCGCCGTGCTCAATCTTGCCGCCGGCCTTGCCTTCGCCGCGCGCCCCCTCCGACTGCGCCCGGCGGGCGTTTTGCGCATGCAGGAGGGGTAGCTGCGGTTTCGTTGCGTTCGAAAATCGTCGGCGCGACGTCCAGAGCGCTTGAACTACCTAGCGATGGTGCCGATATTGCGCCGAGAACCCGACCGTTGAGGTCATAATCAAACCGTGCCTATGAGAGGGATCATACCAGCATGGCGACTCCGAACTACGTGCCGGGTCAGGTAGCCGGTCAACGCGCAGCCGAGATCGATGCCGGCCTTCGCGCCCATATGAACAAAGTCTACGCCCTCATGGGCGGGGCGATGGTGATCACGGGCTTCTTCGCCTACTTCTTCGGCATGGATCTGAAGGCGCTGAGCCAGGCGGCCCAGGCCGGCAGCCTCGAGGGCGTCAACACGCTCCTGCCCGTTGGCCTGCTCATCACGCTCTACACCCCGCCGGTGGTGTATGGCCTGATGTTTGCCCCGCTGATCTTCTGCTTTGCCATGAACCCAATCATCAACCGCGCCTCGATTGGCACGGCACAGACGGTGTTCTGGGTGTTTGCGGCGCTGATGGGCATCTCGCTCGCCTCGATCTTCGTGCGCTTCACGGGCGTCTCGATCGCGCAGGCCTTCTTTGCGACGGCCGCCGCTTTCGGCGCGCTCTCGATCTGGGGCTACACGACGCAGCGTGATCTCTCGGGTCTGGGCACCTTCGCGATCATGGGGCTGTTCGGCGCGATCATTCTGATGATCCTGAACATGTTCTTCTTTGAAAGCAGCGCGCTCGGCATGGCTCTGCAGGTCGTGATCCTGCTCGCCTCCTGTGGTCTGACGGCCTACTACACGCAGGCGATCAAGTCGGAGTATCTTGTGCTCCGCGAGCATGGTGCACATGAGCAGATTGAGCGAGGCGCCATCCACGGTGCCCTCGGCCTCTACATCAACTTCATCAACATCTTCCTCTCGCTGCTGTCGCTCTTCGGCCAGCAAGAGTAACAAGGTAGACCATCGATGATGGTGTGAGGGAGGGCTTCGGCCCTCCCTTTTTATTTGCCAGATCGTTGCTCAATTTGCTGCTCTGCAGCGCTTTCACCAAGCGACAGGGCGATACAATTTCATTACATTACTGTCATTCAGCTGTCGCATAGCCTCTCCACAAGCCCACGTCGATCGCGCTAGCATGGGAGAGGTCTCTCCGAAGCGAGACGCCCAAGATCAGATCACCAGAGCGCCCAGAAGGGCCGCTCGCGCGCTACGAGGGACAGCCAAAATGCTCACGCTCCAGATCCTGCATGCCTCCGATCTTGAAGGCGGCGTGGATGACATCGCCGATGCGGCGAACTTCGCCACAGTCGTTCAGGCCCTTGAGGATGACGCTGCGGGACGCGGCAGGGAGTCCATCCTGCTCTCGGCGGGTGACAACTTTAAGCTGGGGCCATTCTTCTCCGCTTCTGGCCATGTCAGCATCGCGGACACCTACGAGGGGTTCTACAATGAGTTCTTCGGCCTGATCGATGTGAACGTCCTCTCGGACAACCTCGACACTGATGGCGACGGGTTCTTCGACAACGACGAGATCGAGGCGGCCATTAACGCAGGCGTCGTGACCTTCGAGCAGGTCTATGTCATCGACGTGAATGGCGACGGACTTGCCGACTATTTCGAAGAGCTCGACGCCGCGAACGGTCGCATCGACATCGCGATCATGAACGCTCTGGGCTTCGACGCGTCGGCTATCGGCAACCACGAGTTCGACGCCGATATCGAGATCTTCAATGACGCTGTCATCTACGACAGCGAAGAGGGGAACGAGCTTTCACGCGGTCGCTACGACGACAATCTGAACTACCTCCAAGAAGTTGACGCTCTTGGCGCCCAGTTTCCCTATCTCTCGGCCAACCTGGACTTCTCGGCCGATATGGACGAGATCGGCGCGCTCTTTATCGACGAGATCCTGATCAACGGTGGCTTCTTCTCCGATCTGGACAGCGCTCGTGTACCGCTGCCGGGCTCGGAACAGCTGTTTCCGGCTCTCTTTCAAACTGATGGCGGTGCGCCGGATGGGCGCGACCCGAAATTGGCACCGGCCGCCCTGATCCCGATCGATGCAAACCGGGATGTCTTCGGCGTTGTCGCGGCGACCACCCAGCTGATCGAGAGCATTTCCTCGACCGGCCCGATCGCCGAGACTTCGGGCGGTGTCGTGGATGTGGCAGCTCTGGCGGCTGCGCTGCAGCCCTCGATCGATGCTTTGATCCAAGCGGGCGCCAACAAGGTCATGCTGACCAGCCACCTTCAGGACTTCGCGCTGGAGCAGCAACTCGCTCCCCTACTGCGCGGCGTTGACGTGATCATCGCTGGCGGCTCGGACACGATTGCTGCTGACGGGCAGGACATCCTGCGCCCCGGGGACGTGGCCGATCAGCCCTATCCGTTTCTGACTACCAATGCAGATAATGAGCCGGTCGCGATCGTCACGACGGCCGGTGGCTACGACTATGTGGGCCGTCTCGTGGTCACCTTCGACGAAAACGGCGTGCTGCTCCCCGAGAGCGTCGACCCCGGTGTGAGTGGCGCCTTCGCGACGGACGAGGCCGGCGTGTTGAGCGTCACAGGCGCCGAGACGCTCGAAGAGGCGATTGCGGCCTCATCCAAGGGCGAGACGGTCGAGGACCTGGTGGGCGCGCTGACCCAGGTCGTAGCAGCCTTCGACAGCAGCGTTGCCGGCGTAACAGAGGTCTTCATCGACGGTCGCCGCAGCCAGGTTCGGACCGAGGAGACGACCGTCGGCAATGTGACGGCCGATGCGCTCCTCGCCGCCGCGCAAACCGTCGATCCCAACACCACCGTCGTCCTTCGCAGCGGCAGCACGATCCGCACGTCGATCGGCGAGATCGAGGACGACGGCACGTTGCTGCCGCCACAGGCCAACCCCGTCGCGGGGCGCGCGCAAGGGCAGATTTCGGGACTCGCCATCGACGATGTGCTGCGCTCCAACAACGAGACTGTGCTGCTGACGGTGGATACGGCCGGGCTGAAGGTTTTGCTCGAGCATGCCGTGGCCGGTAGCCAAGAGGGGACGTTCCCGGGCCAGTTTTTCCAGCTGGCGGGCATTAGCGTCGAGGTTGATCTCTCCGGTAGCGCGCAGCAGCTCGATGGCAGTGGCAACGTGACGGTCCCGGGTGGGCGTATCGTCTCGGCCCGTCTGGATGGCGTCGACGGTGGTCCCGCTCAGATCATTATCGCTAATGGCGAGGTGCTCGAGGGGGCGCCTGAGGCCATCCGCGTTGCCACGCTCGATGTCCTGCTCGGCGATCCGGGCAATCTGCGCGGTGGGGACGGCTATCCCTTCCAGGCGGTCGGGCGGGATTTCGTGTTCGAGACTGGCATTCTCGAGCAGCAGGCCACCTTCGACTACCTGGCCGACACCTTCGCGACGGTGTTGACGCCCTTCACGGAAGACGAGACGGGCCCAGGGCAGGATGGGCGGATTCAGTTCGTTGACGAGCGTATCCCGACCGTCACGACCGCGCCCGTTGGCACTGATGAGCTGAGCATCGGTCTCTTCCGCCAGTTCCAGGGTAACTCGGATCCGTTCGACGAGGATCGGCCCGAGGGCGCGTCTGAGGTTGTCGCCATCGATGGCAGCAAACTCTACGTCACCAACGGGAGCCTCGATCGCGTCGACATCTTCGATCTGACCGATGGCAAGCTCACCCCCGTGAACCTCGCCGGTCTGCCCAACTACGATGGGGTGCAGTCGGTGGCGGCGGGCGGCGGGATCTTCGTGGCCGTCGTCGATGTCGAGCCCTCGGGCGGCGTGCCGAACCCGGGCCTTGCGGCGATCTTTGATCAGGAGACCCTGGAGCTCATCACGACGGTGCAGACCGGCAATCTGCCCGACAGCGTTTCGATCTCGCCAGATGGCAGCGTGATCGCGATCGCCAATGAGGGCGAATTCAACAGCGAGAGCGATCTCACCCAGAACGCCGCGGGCACGATCACCCTCATCGACATCTCGAACGTGAACGCGCCCGTTACGACCGAGATCGGCTTCGACGGCACCTTTGCCGATCAGCTGCGTCTCTTCCCGGGCATCGATCCCGCCCTCGACGTGGAGCCGGAGTTCACCAACTTCTCCCCGGATGGCTCGACCCTCTACGTCTCGCTCCAGGAAAACAACGCCATCGCGGTGGTGGACGTGGCCACGGGCACGCTGACCAACGTCTTCTCGGCCGGCGTCACCGATCACAGCCTCGAGGGCAATGAGCTTGACGTCACCGATGACGACTTCGGCGATGTCATCATCGACATCGAGACCCGTCCGGTGCTCGGCCTCCGGATGCCCGATGCCATCACCTCGGTGGAGATCGGCGGCGCGCTCTACATCCTCGGTGCCAATGAGGGTGACGGTCGCGGCGATGCCTTCGACGACGGGGCGCCCGTTCCCTTCGGCGATGAGGCCCGTGTCTCGGAGCTCGTTGAGCTTGGCTTGATCGACGAGAGCGTCGATACGACGAACCTCGACCGCCTGATCGTCAGCACCATCGATGGCGATACCGACGGCGATGGCGACATCGATCAGATCACCGCCTTCGGCAGCCGGTCCTTCACGATCTATGATGCTGACGGCACCGTGGTCTTCGACAGCGGGTCGGACTTCGAGCGGATCATCGCCCAGGCGGCGCCCTTCCGCTTCAACGATGACGATGGCGAGCAATTCCAGAACCGCTCGGATGCCAAGGGCCCCGAGCCCGAGGCGATCGCCACGGGCGTGATCGGCGACAAGACCTTCGCCTTCATCGGCCTTGAGCGCGACAGCGGGATCATGATCTACGACATCAGCGATCCGGCGAACGCCTCCTTCGTGGACTACATCGACGGTTTCGCGGGGGCCAACATCGGCCCCGAGACAATCGGCTTCATCCCCGCGAGCGAGAGCGTCTCGGGCAATGCCCAGATCGCGGTTGCCTATGAGATCTCGGGCACGACGGCGGTCTACGATTTGGCCACCGATGGGTCGCCCGTGGTGAACGCACCGGAGGACGTGTACGATGTGGGGGCCTTCTACCAGGGCGCCCTCGGCCGCACGGCGGATCTCTTCGGCGGTAACTTCTGGCTCGACCAACTCCTGCCTCAGTTCGAACTGGCGGATGGCTTCCTGACGTCGATCGAGTTCACTGAGGCCAACCCGGGGATCGATGCCGCCGGTCTTACAGCGAAGCTCTACGAGAATGTGCTCGGCGTCACTTCGCCTGATGCCGAGGGCGCGGCTTTCTGGACGAGTGTCGGCGAGAACGAGGGGCTGGCCTCGCTGCTGGTCAACTTCACCCGCGGCGCCCCAAGTTTCCAGCTGGCGGATCCGAACGACGTTGAGCAGATCGCGCCTGGCGTCTGGGAGTTTGCCTGATCGAGATTTACTAACTGACGATTTGAGGGGCTGCGCGAACGCGCGGCTCCTCTCTTTTCACTACTAATCATTATTTAACTACCAATTCGCAAATTTAAGACTCTGTTAATGTTGCGGCGCAATCTTGGGGTTGCACCTCCCCGGACCGACAGACGGGTCCGCCGCAGGGTGCATCGCCGGGCGTGGGGCTGCGCGCGCGGCTAAGACAACGACAATCAACAAATGAGTTTGGCTCCGTGGCGGCGATGGCCGCGGCGGTCACCGCAGAAGCGGGGCCGGAGGGAGCAACGATGACGGCCAATGTGACTATGCGGAAAACGGCTGCTCAGGCCTTGGAGGTTCTGAGCAGGATTAAGGGATACTGGCTGCTCCTCACCTTCCTGGTGGGGGCCGTGCTCGGGGCCCACGACTTCCTGGAGTTCTACCACCGCCTCCCGGCGGTTCTGGCCGATCATGAGGCGCGGATCGAAGCGCTCGAGAAACGGGTCTTCTGGCCCTATGTCGACCTCGGACCGAAGCGCCTTGCACGGGCAGACGACACGCCCTGAACCGAGATCTGCCCCTGGGGGCGAGCCAGCACTTGGCCCGCCCCCTTTTTTTGCATGCTCTGCCGAAATTCGGTGCAACTGAATGGCGCAACGCCTTCTCTATGCCTGCAAAGGGTTCCTTTGCATGGCAAGTCGCATGTTTCCGAGGCATCTGGGGGTTGTGTGCCGTGAATTGCTCATGCTTACTCCGACCGACACGTGGAATAACACACGTCAGACAGGGGTATTGCTTATGGCAGACGGCACGGCCGGTGACGCATTCGTCTCGTTCGAACGGGTCCAGAAGAGTTACGACGGCGAAACGCTGGTCGTGAAGGACCTGAACCTCGCCATCGGCAAGGGTGAGTTCCTGACGATGCTCGGCCCCTCCGGCTCTGGTAAGACCACCTGCCTGATGATGCTGGCCGGGTTCGAAACGGCCACCCATGGTGAGATCCGGCTCGATGGCCGCGCCATCAACTCGGTGCCCCCGCATAAGCGCGGCATCGGCATGGTCTTTCAGAACTACGCCCTCTTCCCGCATATGACCGTCGCCGAGAACCTCGCCTTCCCGCTCAGCGTCCGGAAGGTGAGCAAGCCGGATCAGGAGAAGGCCGTCGCGCGCGCGCTCGATATGGTGCAGATGGGGGCCTTCGGGGGTCGGCGGCCGGCGCAGCTTTCGGGTGGGCAGCAGCAGCGCATCGCACTCGCCCGCGCACTCGTCTTCGAGCCGGAGCTCGTGCTGATGGACGAGCCGCTCGGCGCCCTCGACAAGCAGCTGCGCGAGCATATGCAGCTCGAGATCAAGCACATCCACGAGCGGCTCGGCGTCACGGTCGTCTATGTGACCCATGACCAGTCGGAAGCGCTGACGATGTCGGACAGGATCGCCGTCTTCAACGATGGCGTCATCCAACAGCTCGCCCCGCCCGAGGATCTTTATGAGCGCCCGGAGAACGCTTTCGTGGCCCAGTTCATCGGCGAGAACAACAAGCTCGATGGCCATGTGGCGAGCGTGTCTGACGGGGTGGCAGAGGTTCGCCTCGGCGCAGGGCCGGTCGTGCATGCCAAGGCCGTCGCCTGCGGGGGGCAGGGCTCGGCCACGCAGCTCTCGATCCGGCCCGAGCGCGTGACGCTCGGCTCTGAGGTCACCGACAATGCCCTCACAGGGCGGGTCGAAGAACTGATCTACCTCGGCGATCACATCCGCTGCCGCCTCGCCGTTGCCGGCACGGATTTCGTGGTCAAGGTGCCGAACAATGCCGCTCACGCGGTGCTGCGCCCCGGTGAGGAGACGCAGATCGGCTGGGACACCCAGGACTGCCGCGCGCTGGACGCGGCCTGAGATACCGCGCGGGTGTCGCCCGAGACCCGCGCGGACACAATGGCTTCGGGCTAGATGTCAGGGAGACTATCCATGAAACTCAAGCACCTTCTGGGCGCCACTGCGCTCGTCGTGCCGTTTTACGCTGTGGCGGCCGAGCTGCCGGCCTGCGAGGGCTGCGGCGACGAGATGACGATCGTGTCCTGGGGCGGCGCCTATTCGGCCTCGCAGCAGAACGCCTACCACACGCCCTATAGCGATGCGACGGGCGTCACCATCATCAACGACGAGTCGAGCCCCGAGGCCGTGGCCAAGCTGCGCGCCATGAACGAGGCCGGCAATGTGACCTGGGACGTGGTCGACGTG